>QHTP01000162.1 GCA_003220855.1 Gemmatimonadota bacterium | reverse complement strand
GAGGTTGAGGAGCACCTGCTCGAGCTGGCCCGGGTCGGCGTTGACGGCGCCCGCCTCGGCGTGGAGGGCGGTGGCCAGCTCGATGTCCTCGCCGATCAGGCGGCGTAGCATCTTGTCCATGTTCGCCACGACGGCGTTGAGCTCGAGCACCTTGGGAGCCAGCACCTGGCGGCGGCTGAAGGCGAGCAGCTGCCGGGTGAGCTCCGCGGCGCGCAGGCCGGCGTTGCGGATCTCCTCGACGTCCTCGCGGCGCACGTCGCCCGGCGGCGTGGCGTGCAGCAGCAGCTGGGTCGACCCCAGGATGGCCGTGAGCAGGTTGTTGAAGTCGTGGGCGATCCCTCCGGCCAGCTGGCCGACGGCCTCCATTTTTTGCGACTGGCGCAGCTGGTCCTCCAAGTGGCGCTGGGCGGTCACGTCGCGCGCCAGCACCAGGCGGGACCGGCGGCCGGCAAACTCGAGGGGCCGGGCGACCAGGTCCACCTCGAACACCCGGCCGTCCTTGGCGCGGTGGCGCACGCCCGTGCGGACGGCGCCCTCGTCGGGGCGGCGCGCCAACTCCCGCTCCAGGCGGCCCTGCTCCTCGGCGGATCGGATGTCGCGGATGGTGAGAGCGAGAAACTCGGACTCCGAGTACCCGTAGCGGGTGATCGCCGCCTCGTTCACCGCCATGATGCGCAGCGTCTCGAAGTCGTACACGAACATGGGCTCGGGGTTGGTTTCGAACAGCAGCCGATACTTGCGCTCGCTCTCGTGCAGCTGCTCCTCGGTGCGCTTGCGCTCGATGGCCATGGCGACCTGGGTCGAGACGAACTGCAGGATGTGGCGCTCCGTTTCGCCGTAACGCACGCCCGGTGCGTACGTCTGGGCGACGAGCACGCCGATGGGACGATCGCCGATCTTCAGGGGCACACCGACCCAGTCGATGGACGGCGCCCCGATCAGCTCGACCTGGCCCCGGCGCTCGAGCTCGGCCTGGACCTCGGGTGTGACGAGCAGCGGCTCGGCCGTTCGCAGCACGTACTCGGTGAGCCCCTTCCCGGGTCGCTTGGCGGGAAAGTCCGTGTCGTACTCGTCCACGTGATACGGGAACGTCAGCAGGTCGGATGGGGCGTCGTACAGCGCGATGTAGAAGTTCTTCGCCGGCATCAGCTCGCCCACGATCGCGTGGATCGCGCGGAACAGGTCCTGCAGGCTCCCCGTCGCGTGCGCGGCCTCGGAGATGCGATAGGTGGCGAGCTGGATCCGCTCCGCGCGCTTGGCCTCTGTGATGTCGCGGAAGCTCCACACGCGGCCCACGCTCTTCCCGCCGATGCGCTGCGGTTGGGACAAGCGCTCGAAGATGCGCCCGTCCTTGAAGGCCAGGACGTCGAAGCTCGACGCCTCGGGCCGGGCGTACAGGTCGCGCACCTTGTTCATGAACCCCTCGGGATCCGCCAGCTGCTCCAGCACGAACGCGATCGTCTGGGGGGCGTCCTTGGTCTCGAGGATCGAGTCGGGAATGCGCCACAGCTCGGCGAACTTGCGGTTGAAGCTGACGATGTGACCCGCGAGGTCCACGACGAGGATCCCATCGGCCGTGGACTCGAAGGTGGCGTTCAGGAGCGACAGGGTCTCGCGCAGATCCCGCTCGGCGCGCTCCCGCTCCGTGATGTCGCGTGCCACCAGCACGACGCGGTCCGGCGCCATCGGCGAAATGGCCGCGGCGAACCACACCGTCCGACCGCCGATGGGGAGCGAGTACTCGAAGTGCACCGCTTCCCGCCGCGCAAGGGCCTGCCGGATGAGGCCGAGGAAGTGGTCCGCCTGCGGTCGATCGAACACGTCGTGCAGCGTGCGGCCCAGCAGCTCGGCGGCGGGCCGGTACAGCAGGGCCGTGTTGGTGGGCGGGATCTTGACGTAGCGGCCGTCCGCGTCGAGCACGAGGATGACGTCGCTGATGGCCGCGAACAGGGCCTCGAGCTCGGCGTCGGCGCCGCGCAGCGCGGGGGTGACGGGCTTGGCGGTGCTCATCGGGGGTGCGTCACGCCGCGTCCGGTCGCGGGGGCGGCTCGTTCAGGACGAGCCAGTAGAGCCCGAGCTGGCGCACGGCCTCGACGAACTGCCCGAAGTCGACGGGCTTGCGGATGTAGCTGTTCGCCCCCAGGCCGTACCCGGTGACCACGTCCTTTTCCTCCCGCGACGAGGTGAGGATGACGACGGGGAGGAGACGCGTGCTCGGGTTGGCGCGGATCCGCCGCAGCACCTCGAGGCCGTCGACCTTGGGCAGCTTCAAGTCGAGGAGCACGAGCTCGGGCGTGGCGGCACGCCCGGCGTGCGGGCCGGTGCCGAACAGCCAGTCGAGGGCCTCGGCCCCGTCGCGGGCCACGACGATCTCGTTCTGGATGTTGTTCTTCGCGAGCGCGCGGCGGGTCAACGCCTCGTCGTCAGGATTGTCCTCCACCAAGAGGATCGAGCGGTCGTGCATGATTCGCTCCAGCTCAAAGCGTGAAATAAAAGGTCGCGCCCCGGTCGGGGGCGCCCTCGGCCCAGACCTGGCCGCCGTGGCGGTGGATGATCCGCTGTACCGTGGCGAGCCCGATCCCCGAGCCGGGGAACTCGGCGGCCGCGTGCAGCCGCTGAAACGTGCCGAACAGTTTGGCGGCGTACGCCATATCGAATCCGGCGCCGTCGTCGCGCACGAAAAATGCCCGCCGCCCGTCGTGCGCCATCACGCCGACCTCCACGTGGGCGGCCGGGCGCCTGCCCGTGAACTTCCAGGCGTTGCCGAGCAGGTTCTGTAACACGACGCGCATGAGCCCCGCGTCCGCTCGGGCGACCAGGTCGGGGGCGATGGCGAACGTGATGGCGCGCTCCGGGTCGCTCTTCTTGAGCTCGGTGGCCACCGCGGCGGCGAGTGCGCTCAGGTCCACCGCTGCCACCTGCAGATCGCCGCGCGTGACCCGCGACAGGCTCAGCAGGTCGTCGATGAGCGTCCCCATCCGCTGGCTCGCCGCGCGGACCCGCTGCAGGAAGTCGCGCCCCGTATCGTCGAGCCGATCATGGTAGTCTTCGAGCAAGGCCTGGCTGAAGCCGTCGAGACTGCGGAGCGGTGTCCGGAGGTCGTGCGACACCGAATAGGAAAACGCCTCGAGCTCCTTGTTGGCCACTTCGAGCTGCGCCGCGTAGCTCCGCAGCGCCTGCTCGGCCCGTTTCCGCTCGGTGAGATCGCGGGTCACCTTGGCGAATCCCACCAGCGCGCCGCGGTCGTCGCGTACGGCGGTCATCACGACGTCCGCCCAGAAGCGGGAGCCGTCCTTGCGGACGCGCCAGTTCTCCTCTTCGAAGCGCCCGCCCGCGGCGGTGGCTCGCAGGGCCGCGGCGGGCCTCCCGCCGGCCACGTCCTCGGGTGTGTAAAAGCGCGAGAAGTGCTGGCCGAGGATCTCCGCCTCGGTGTAGCCCTTGATGTGCTGTGCTCCGGCGTTCCAGCTCCGCACGTGGCCATCGGGATCGAGCATGTAGATGGCGTAGTCGCGCACGCTCCCCACCAGTAGACGCAGCCGCTCTTCGCCGGCGCGCAGCGACACCTCCGCTTCGCGGCGGGCGGTGACGTCGACCCACGAGCCCACGACCTCGATCGGCCGGCCCGTGGCGTCGCGCAGCAGCCGCGACTCGTCGTGCACCCAGCGGTATGCGCCGTCCTTGCCGCGGAAGCGGTACTCCGTGGTCAACTGGTCGTTGGCGAACAGGGCGGGCATTTCGGCGAGCACCCGCGCGCGATCGTCCGGGTGCAGATTGTCGAGCCATCACGGCGGCTGGAGCGGCTCGTCCGATCGGTACCCAGTGATCCGCGTGACGTTCTCGCTCACCCAGCTGGGCGAGAAGGTGGTCCCGGAGACGGTATTCGCATAGATGACCGCCGTGCTGGAGCCGAGCATCTGCTGGAAGCGCGTCTGCGTCTCCCGCAGGGCCTGCTCGGCGCGCCGCCGCGCGGCCATCTCACGACCGACCAGCACGCCCGCGAGGCCGGCGAGCACGCTCGCGACCAGCACCCCGGTCCAGGCCGCCAGGCGCGCCAGGCGGGCCCGGGCCTGCAGCGTGGCGGACCGCTCCGCCAGGAGCCGCGCCTCGTCGTCTTCCATTCGCGTGAACAGCTCGTGCGCCAGCTGCGTGAGCTCCTTCCCGCCGCCGCCGATCACGGCCCGGGCGGCCGCGGCGAGGCCCGCGGTGCGGCGCGTATCGATGGTCCGTTGGAGCCGATCCAGACGGGTCGCGACCAGCGTCTCCAGCGAATCGAGCCGGCGCTGTTGCGCCGGGTTGTCCGCGGTCAGAGCCCGTAGACCCGCCAGCCCGCTCCGCAAGGTCGTCCGCGCCATGTGATAGGGCGCGAGGTAGCTCGTGTCGCCCGTGATCACGTAGCCGCGCACGCCCGTTTCGGCCTCGATCAAGTCGGCGAAGGCGCCTTCGAGCTCCGCGCGCACCTGCAGCGTGTGGGCCACCCAGCGCGCGCTGTCCACCGTGGCCTGCGTGCTCCGCAGCGCGGCCGCGCCGACGCCCGCGATGATCGCGACGGCGACGCCAAACCCGATCTGGATCCTGCGCTCGAGCGACAGGCCCGTCCCGGTCAAGCGCGCTTCCGCCGCTCGATGGTGCCGTCCAGCACGTCGCGCACGGTGCGCGCCAGAGTGTCCGGCGTGAAGGGTTTCTGCACGAACACGAACCCGGGCTCGAGCACGCCGTGTCGCGTGATGGCGTCGTCCGTGTAGCCCGACATATAGATGACCCGCGTCTCGGGCCGCAGCGCCGCGAGGCGGGTCGCCAGGTCCCGCCCGGAGAGTCCCGGCATGATGACGTCCGTGAGGAGCACGTGGATGGGACCCGAGTAGCGTTGCGCGACGTCCAGGGCGGCTTCCGCGCTCGCGGCCTCGAGCACGCGGTAACCGTAGCGCTCGAGGGCGTGGCGCGCGACCGCGCGCACCGGAGCTTCATCTTCTGCCACGAGCACGGTTTCGCTGCCGCGGGCGACGGGAACGGGCGCGGCGCGGCCGCTCGCCGGCTCGACCGCCCCTTCGACGCGAGGCAGGTAGATCTTGAACGTCGTCCCCGCGCCGAGCTCGCTGTACACCCAGATGAATCCGCCACTCTGTTTCACGATGCCGTACACCGTGGCCAGCCCGAGGCCCGTGCCCTTGCCCTTCTCCTTGGTGGTGAAGAACGGCTCGAACAGGTGGGCCTGGGTCTCGGGGTCCATGCCCGTGCCCGTGTCGCTGACGGCGAGCATGGCGTATTTCCCCGGGGGGGCGGGGTAGTGCTCCGCCGCATAGCCGCCGTCGAACTCGACGTCGGCCGTCTCGATCGTGAGCTGGCCCCCCGTGGGCATGGCGTCGCGCGCGTTGACCGCCAGGTTCATGATCACCTGCTCGAGCTGACCGGCGTCCGCCCGCACGCGGCCCAGCGTCGGGGCCAGCACGGTCGCCAGCTTCACGTCTTCGCCGAGCAGGCGGCGCAGCATTTTCTCGAGCTCGCTCACGAGCGCGTTCAGATCCACCACGCGCGGCTGCAGCACTTGCTGGCGGCTGAACGCGAGCAGCTGGCGGGTGAGCCCGGCGGCGCGATCCGCCGCCTTATGAATCTCCTCGGCGTCCTGGCGCCGCGGGTCCTTGGGGGCAAGGTCCTCGAGCAGCAGGTCGGCGTACCCCGTGATGGCGGTAAGGATGTTGTTGAAGTCGTGGGCGATCCCGCCCGCCAGCCGGCCCACCGCTTCCATCTTCTGCGCCTGGCGCAGCTGCTGCTCCAGCTGCACGCGCTCGGTCACGTCGCGCCCGATGCCCAGGATGCCGATCAGGCGGTCGTCGCGGAGCTGAGCCGTGGCCGAGAACTCGGCGAGGCGATAATCGCCCTTGCTCGTGTGGATGCGGAACTGAGCGGTGGGCCGCTCCTCGCCCCGCACGACCCGGCCGAACAGCTCGAGCGCGAGCGGCAGGTCCTCCGGGTGCACCAGCTGGTCGAACGGCTTGCCGAGCCACTCGCCGCGGGGCGAGCCGGTGATCGTTTCGAACGCGGGATTGAGCGAGGCGATGATCCCGTCGGGCGAGAGCGCGAAGATCACGTCCCGCACACCCTCCACGAGCGAGCGGTACTGCTCCTCGGAGTCGCGCAGCGCCAGCTCCGCCTCTTTGCGCTCCGAGATGTCGCGGAAGTTGACCACGATCGCGCCGACGGCGGGCTCGCCGAGCCGGTTGACGACGACGGCTTCCACGGCGCGCCAGGACGCGTCCCGGTGCAGCAGCCGCAGCTCGATCGTGAGCGGGGTGCCAGGACGTGCGGCCAGATCCGCCAGGAGCCCCAGCAGCCGGGGTGCGTCGTCGGGATGCAACAGCTCGAGGGCGCTCCGGCCGGCGAGCTCGCTGGGCGCGAAGCCGAACAGCTTTTCGGCCGAATGACTGAGGAACAACACCGTGCCGTCGGCGCTGAGCAGGGCGATCGCATCGGCCCCGTGCTCGATCAGGGCGCGGAACCGCTCTTCGCCCTGGCGACGCGCTTCCTCGGCCTGCGCCTGCTCCTCGCGCGCCTGCTTCAAGTCGAGCGCGCGCTGGGCCGCGGGGCCAAGACGCTCCAGGTGATGCTTCACGACGTAGTCGGTCGCGCCGGCCTTCATGTATTCCGCGGCGATCTCCTCGTCGAGGCTGCCCGTGACGATGATCACCGGCGCGTCCGGGGTCTCCTGGTGGACGAGCCGCAGGGTATCGCGCGCCGTGAGCCGCGGCATCGAGTGGTCGGTGAGCACCAGGTCGGGAGCGAAGCTGCGGAGGGCCTCGCGCAACGCCGTCTCCGTGTCGACGCGGCGCGTGGCACAGCCGATGCCGGCGCGGCGGATCTCGCGCTCGATGAGCTCCGCGTCGGTCGCGACGTCCTCCACGATGAGGATGCGCGCGAGCGTGGGCATCGGCGTCAGCGGGGCAGCTCGTTCAGCAGTACCCAGTAGAGCCCCACGTCCGACACGGCCCGGGCGAACGACTCGAAGTCGACCGGCTTGACGATGTAGCTCTTGGCGCCGAGCCGGTACGCCGCGGCGATATCGGGCTCTTCGCGCGAGGAAGTGAGCACGATCACCGGGAGCGCACGGGTGCGCTCGTCGGCCTTGAGACGCCGCAGCACCTCGAGCCCGTCCACCTTAGGGAGGTTCAGGTCGAGCAGGACTACGCGCGGCACGATGCCGATCTCGTGCCAGGGGTGACTGCCGTCGCCGAAAAAGAAGTCGAGCGCCTCAGCGCCGTCGCGGGCCACGAACACCTGGTTCGCGATGTTGCGCTCCTTGAGCGCGCGCAGTGTCAGCTCCTCGTCGTGTGCGCTGTCCTCGACCAGTAGGATTTCGACCTCGTGGGGGAGAATCATGCGCGCCCGCGCTCCGGCAGGGTGAGGGAAAAGGAGGCGCTCGTCGCACGTACTGCACCGGCTCATCACCGGGGCGCCGCCCGTCCAAAATGGCGCGGGCGGCTTCCCGAAAACAGGGTGCCGTCGTGACCATGCCCTCGCCGTCGCATGTCCAGTGTGTCGCGTTCTGACCGTCCTTGCCGCAAAAACGCCCTAGTCCCGCTCCCGGGAACCCCCATGTTGCTCCCGGTGTCGCCCCCAATCTAGGGGTTTTTAGTGTGGCGTGGCCGCCTCATCCACCGCACGTGAGCAGGGGGGAGAGGGGCACGTGACGACGCTCACGCCGGTGCCGTTTAGAAACCCCAGCTTTGGTAGGTATGGGTAAGCCCTTGCGGGTGCTGATGGTCGAAGACTCGGAGGACGACGCGCTTTTGGTGCTGCGCGAGCTCCGGGCGGCGGGCTACGACCCGACGCACGAGCGGGTCGACACGGCGGCCGCCCTCGAGGCGTCGCTCGATCGCCACCCGTGGGACTTGGTGATCGGCGACTACAGCATGCCGCACTTCAGCGGCACCGCGGCCCTGGCGATCCTGCGGGAGCGCGGCCTCGACATCCCCTACATCTGCGTGTCGGGCACGATCACGGAAGAGCTCGCCGTGGCAGCGATGAAGGCGGGCGCCAACGATTACGTCACCAAGGGGCAGCTCAAGCGCCTGCTCCCCGCGATCGAGCGCGAACTGCGCGAGGCGCAGGCGCGAGCGACGCTGCGCGCCACCGAGGCGAGCTTCGCAACGCTGGTCGAGCATGCCCCCGTCGGGATCTACCGCTCGAGCCCGGAGGGCCGGTTCCTGTCGGCGAATGCCGCGGTCGTGCGGATGCTGGGATATGAGTCCGCCGCGGACGTGTTGGGCCTCGACATGGCGCGGGATGTGTACGCCGATGCCGCCGAGCGGCAGCGATTGGTGGAGCGCGATACCTACAGTGACCGCCAATACGACAGCGTCGAGGCGACCTGGAAGCGTCGCGACGGCCGCCTGCTGACCGTGCAGCTCAGCGTGCGCGCCGTGCGGAATAGGGCGGGGCAGGTCGAGTACTACGAGACCTTCGTCCGCGACGTCACCGACCAGCGACGCTTGCAGCAGCAGGTGCTGCAATCTCAGAAGATGGAAGCGGTGGGACGGCTGGCCGGCGGGATCGCGCACGACTTCAACAACCTGCTCACCGTGATCACGAGCTACAGCGATCTGCTGCTGGAAGACCTCGCGCCGGGCGATGCCAAGCGCGACGACCTCGAGCAGGTCCGGAAGGCGGCGGACGGCGCGGCGGCGCTCACGCGCCAGCTGCTCGCCTTCAGCCGGCAACAGGCGGTGGAGCCGCGGGTGGTGAGCCTGAACACGGTAGTCGAGGGTCTCCAGAAAATTCTCCGCCGGGTGATCGGCGAGGACATCGAGCTGACGACCACGCTCGCCCCGGACCTGGGGGCGGTGCGGGCCGACGTCGGTCAGCTCGAGCAGGTGCTCATGAACCTGGCCGTCAACGCTCGCGATGCGATGCCCACGGGCGGCAGGCTCACGGTCGAGACGGCCAACGTGGAGCACGACCCGGACTACGCCCGCGAACGCGAAGCGGCGGCGGTGCGCCAGTTCGCGATGCTCGCCGTGAGCGACACCGGCTGCGGCATGGACGAGGCGACCAAGGCCAGGATTTTCGAGCCGTTCTTCACGACCAAGGAGCCCGGCAAGGGCACCGGCCTCGGCCTCGCGACCGTGTACGGCATCGTGAAGCAGGCGGGCGGGTTCATCTGGGTGTACTCCGAACCCGGCCAGGGCACGAGCTTCAAGATCTATCTGCCGGAGGTGGACGCGACGGCGGAGCGGACCACGGCCGTGGCGGGCGCGCGCGCGCCGCGCGGGACCGAAACGGTTCTGCTCGTCGAGGACGCCGCCGCCGTCCGTGCCGTCACCAAACAGGTGCTGGAGCGTCAGGGCTATGTGGTGCTGGAGGCGCCGGACGGCGAGGCGGCGTTGCGCCTGGCCCAGCAGCATCGCGGCCCCATTCACCTGCTCCTGACGGACGTCGTGTTGCCGCGCGTGAGCGGGCGGGAGCTGGCCGAGCGGCTCACGCAGGTCCGGCCGGACATGAAGGTGCTGTACGCGTCGGGGTACACGGACGACTCGGTCGTGCGGCATGGCATCCTCGAGTTGGGGACCGCCTATCTCCAGAAGCCGTTTTCCCCGGAGTCGCTGGCGCGCAAGGTCCGCAACGTGCTCGACGCGGCGATCCAGGATTAAGGGGACGAAGCAAACTCGCAGCGCGAGGGGGGTACCGACGGATGGCTGACCGGATGGCCGTTGCAGCCGCGACAGCGCTGCTCCTCATGGTGGGTCTGGTCAGCTTCGCCCCGCGCGCGTTCGCCCAACAGCCGGACTCAGCCGCCCAGGCGGACTCCTTGAAAGCGCTCAGCATCGAACAACTCATGAACGTGGAGGTCACCTCCGTCTCCAAGCGGCCCGAGCGACTGGCCCAAGTGGCGTCGGCAATCCAGGTCATCACCCAGCAGGACATTCGTCGCTCCGGTGCCTCGAGTCTCCCGGAGGCCCTGCGCCTCGCCACCAACCTGCAGGTGGCGCAGATCGATTCGCGCCAATGGGCCGTCAGCGCGCGCGGCCTGAACAGCACGTCGACCAACAAGCTGCTGGTGCTGATCGACGGACGGACGATCTACACACCCTTGTTCTCCGGGGTGTTCTGGGACGTACAGGATGTGCCCCTCGCGGATATCGATCGGATCGAGGTCATCAGCGGGCCCGGGGCGACCCTGTGGGGAGCCAACGCCGTCAATGGCGTGATCAACGTGATCACCAAGAAGGCCAAGGACACGCAGGGACTCCTCGTCTCGGGCGGCGGCGGCAGCGAGCTACGCGGCTTCGGGAGCGCGCAATACGGTGGCGCGCTAGGTCAGGAGGTGCATTATCGGCTGTACGGAACCGGGTTTGCTCGTCAGCCAACGCTGCTCCCTACCGGCTTCGATGCCGTGGATGACTGGCACTTCGGACAGGGCGGCTTTCGGATGGATTGGGACCGCTCGGAGGGGAGCCGCGTCAGTCTCCAGGGGGACGTTTACCGTGGCCGAATCAGCCAGCCGGGCGCCGGGGACGTGGCGGTGAGCGGTGGCAACCTGAACGGGAGCTGGTCGCACACGATTTCCGCCAACTCCGACGTGCGGGCGCACCTCTATTACGACCGTACCAATCGCGACATTCCGAGCACGTTTGGCGAGCACCTCGACACGTACGACGTCGACCTGCAGCATCATACGCGCCTGGGCACCAGCCATGACGTCGTGTGGGGACTGGGCTACCTTCTGATCAACGATCGCGTGGCCAACAGCTCCGCCCTGGCGTTCTTGCCGGCGCACGTGGCACGACAGTGGTTCACCGGATTTGTGCAGGACGAGATCGCGCTCGTCTCGGACCTTCACCTCACGCTCGGCACCAAGATCGAGCACAACGATTATACCGGCGTCGAGATCCAGCCGAGCGGTCGCGTGAATTGGACGGTCAATGAGTTCGGCACCCTGTGGGCGGCCGTTTCCCGTGCGCTCAGGACGCCGTCGCGAATCGATCGCGATTTGTTTGCCCCAGGCCAGCCGCCCTACTTCCTCGCCGGCGGTCCGAGCTTCCACTCCGAGGAGGAACTAGCGTACGAGGCGGGGTATCGCCACCAGCGGGGGTCCCTCGCCCTCTCCGTGGCGACGTTCTACAACCGCTACTACGGGCTCCGCAGCGTCGAACGGGCCAACCCGCCGGCGGCCTTCCCGCTCGTCATCGCGAACGGGCAGGACGGCGAGTCGTACGGCGCGGAGCTGAGTACGGACTATCGAGTCACCAACCGCTGGCGCCTGGTCGCCGGCTACACCGAGCTGCGGATCCACGTCTGGGCGTTGCCCACCAGCACCGACACATCCCGCGGGAGCGCGGAAAACCATACCCCCGATCGTCAATTCTCTCTGCGTTCGTCTACCGACCTCCCCGGGCACGTGAGCCTCGACGGCACGTTTCGCTACGTCGGTGAGATCGTCAATCAGCAGGTCCCGGCGTACGGCGAGTTGGATGTGCGCTTCGAGTGGCAGCCGGTTCCGCAACTCGAGTTCTCCGTGGCCGGTCAGAATCTGCTGCATAATCATCACGCCGAGTTCGGTACGCCGACCGCGCGCAGCGAGATCAAG
>QHTP01000287.1 GCA_003220855.1 Gemmatimonadota bacterium | reverse complement strand
ATCGTCAAGCTCGGACCCCAACCGGCCATGCGGATCTCGGGCGAGATGGCCGGCATGATGGGGCAGAAGCCGGGCCAGAACTCGGCGTTTGATTGGGCCTCGCGCTGCAGCGGAGCGCACGTGGTTGGCTGGGAGTCGGTCGCGGTCCCGGCCGGCACCTTCCGCGCCTTGCACGTGACCACGGATGACGAAGGCGAAGTCTGGGCGGCGCGGGACGTCCCGTTCGGGCTGGTGAAGCTGCACGGCAAGCACGGCGATCTCGTGCTCGCCGCCCGTGGCACGGATGCGAAGTCGTCCATCACGGAGAAACCGCTGGACATGGGCGGGATGATGACGAAGCCCTAGGTGCCCTTGCGGGGGTCGGCCTTTACGTGCTTACGTGGTGGCCTCTGCTCGCCACCCTCAGGAGGCCGACCCCGTGTCCGTTCGCTCGCTGTTCTTCGCCGCCGTCATCCTGCTGTTCGTCCCCGCCCGCTCCGCGCCGGCCCAAGCCTACGACTCGACGGTTTTCGCCGGGCTCACCTGGCGCGAGATCGGCATTTTCCGCGGCGGCCGCAGCGTGGCCGTCGCGGGTTCGGCGGCCCGCCCCAACGAGTATTGGTTCGGGACCACGGGCGGCGGCGTCTTCAAGAGCACCGACGGCGGCAACACCTGGCTCCCCGTGACCGACAAGTACTTCGGCGGCACCATCGGCGCGATCGGCGTCTCCGAGTCGAATCCCGACATCGTGTATGTGGGCACGGGCGAGTTCCCGATTCGCGGCAACGTGTCCCACGGCGACGGTGTGTGGAAGACGACCGACGGCGGCAAGACGTGGACCTTGCTCGGCCTCGCCGAGACGCAGCAGATCGCGCGTGTCCGGGTCCATCCCACCAACCCCGACATCGTCTACGTGGCGGCGCAGGGACACGCCTTCGGGCCGAATCCCGAGCGGGGCGTCTACAAGAGCACGGACGGCGGCAAGACCTGGAACAAGGTCCTGTTTCGGAACGACTCCACGGGTGCCGCGGACCTGAGCCTCGACGCGGCGAACCCGAGCGTGCTCTACGCCGGGCTGTGGCAAGCGCAACGCCGGCCCTGGACGCTCGTGTCGGGCGGTGCGGGGAGCGGGCTGTTCAAGTCCACGGACGCCGGTGAGCACTGGACCGAGCTCACCAAGAATCCCGGCCTCCCCACGGGCCTGTGGGGCAACATCGGGATCGCGGTCTCTCCGGCCAAGCCGGCGCGCGTGTGGGCGCTGATCGAGGCGGACTCCGGGGGCGTGTACCGCTCGGACGACAGCGGGTCCACTTGGAAATACGTGAACTCCGACCACAAGCTGCGGGAGCGCGCCTGGTACTACTCGAAGATCTTCGCCGACCCCAAGGACTCGAACACCGTGTGGGCGGTGAACACCAATCTCTACAAATCGACCGATGGCGGCGTGACGTTCAAGCACGTCGTGGACCCGCACGGCGACAATCACGACCTGTGGATCGCGTCCAACGACCCCAACCGTCTGATCGAATCGAACGACGGCGGTCCCAACGTCTCGTTCAATGGCGGCAAGACGTGGACCGACCAGGACGTGGCGACGGCGCAGTTCTATCACGTCCAAACCACGAACCACTTCCCGTATCGCGTGTGCGGCGCGCAGCAGGACAACTCTGGCGTGTGCGGGCCGAGCCGCTGGCCGGGCGGGATCGACCGGGGGCAGTGGTACGACGTGTCCGGCGAGTCGGGGTATATCCAGGCGCGGCCCGACAACCCCGACATCACCTACGGCGGCGACAACTCGGGCTTCCTCGGCCGAGTGGACCACAAGGCCAACACGTTCCGGTTCATCAGCCCGTGGCCCGACAGTCCCGACGGCCATGCGGCGGCGGAGGGGAAGTACCGCTTCCAGTGGACCGCGCCGCTCCTGGTCTCGCCACACGACCCGCGCGTGCTCTACATGGGCGGCAACGTGCTCTTCAAGACCGCCAACGAGGGGCAGACCTGGACGGTGGTGTCGCCCGATCTCACCCGCCACGATCCCGCCACGCTCGGGCCTTCGGGCGGCCCGATCACGCTGGACCAGACGACCGCGGAGTACTACGGCACGATCTTCGCGATCGCCGAGTCACCCCGCGTGAAGGGCCTGATCTGGACCGGCTCGGACGACGGGCTGATCCATCTGACGCGCGACGGCGGAAAGAAATGGACCAACGTGACGCCGAAGGCGTTCGGCGACTTCACGCGCGTGTCGATCATCGAGGCGTCGCACTACGCGCCTGGCACCGCGTACCTGGCGGCGAACCGCTACCAGCTCGAGGACATGGCGCCCTCCATCTGGAAGACGACGGACTACGGGCGCACCTGGAGCAAGATCGTGAAGGGCCTGCCCGCCACCGAGTTCGTGCGCGTGGTACGGGAGGATCCCGTACGGCGCGGGCTGTTATTCGCCGGCACGGAGCGCGGCGTGTGGGTCTCTTTCGATGACGGTGCGAACTGGCAATCCCTGCGCCGCAACCTGCCGATCGTGCCGGTGCACGACCTGGCGATCAAAGAGGGCGACCTGGTCGCGGCGACCCACGGCCGGTCGTTCTGGATTCTCGACAACATCGCGCCGCTGCGCCAGCTCGTGCGGGCCACGCCGCGCGAGGCCGTGCATCTCTTCAAACCCAGCGACGCATATCGGGTGGATTGGGGCGGCGGGTTCCAGCTTCCGGGCAATGAAGCGCATCCGGTGGGGAAGAACCCGCCCTCCGGCCCGATGATCTACTACTGGCTCAAGGACAAAGACCGGCGCGTGACGCTCGACATCCTGGACGGTCGCGGCCGCCTGATCCGCAGCTTCTCGAGCCGGCAGGACTCGCTCACCGCGGCCGACAGCCTCAAAGTAGACGCCCTCAAGAAGTCGCGGACCGACAGCCTGAAGCAGGCGGGCATCACCGATTCGACCAAAGTGGACAGCATCTTGGGCGTGCTGTTCGCCGACACGCTGAAAGACGAGGACAAGCCGTGGCCGCACCGGCCCCCGGCCGAGCCGCGGGCGCCGAGCAAGCAGGGGCTCAACATGTTTGCCTGGAACATGAAGTATCCTCCGGCCCGGAGCTTCTGGGGCATCAACGGCGTCGCGACCGACGG
>QHTP01000161.1 GCA_003220855.1 Gemmatimonadota bacterium | reverse complement strand
CGGCGCCTGCCGGCCTGGGCTTCGCGCTCCTCGCCACGCTGGCGTTCGGTGCGGGGCTGGGGTATGCCGCCGACCTCTCGCCCTTCGTGGTCTGCGCGCTCGGGGCGGCGCTGATCGTCAACGTCTCGCCCCGACGGCACGTGGCCCGCCGGGCGCTCGCCGATGGGGCGCACCCCCTCTCCGCCGTGTGCCTAATCGTGACGGGCGCGCTGCTCACCCTCCCGACGGCGTGGATTCTCGTCGCCGCGCCACTGCTGGCGCTGGTCCGCGTGGCCGCCCAGTGGGCCGCCGTGCGCCTCGGGCGCGATGCCCTGCGATTGCACGATGTCCCGCCCCAGGTGGGACTCGCCACGGTGGCGCAGGGCACGACCGCCATCGCCCTGGGCGTCACCTTCTTCATGACGTACGGTGGTCACGGGACCGATGTGGCGGGAGGCGCCGCGGTGCTCGCCACCGTGGTGGGGGGCGTGGCCGCCGCGCAGCTGGCCGCGCCGACGCTCGTCACCGTCGCGCTCCGAGCCGGTCCCCCGCCGTTGACACCCGCGGCAGAGACGGCCGAGCTTAGTCCACGATGATCCCGACTTGGGTGGCGGTGGTAGCGGGGATTTCGCTCGCCATTCTCGCGCTCTCCGCGATCGCCATCGCGGTCTCGTCCGTGGCGGCGGCCCTCGATGTGCGGGCCTTCCTGCGCGTGCTGCGCGACCTCGCGGGCCCCGCCGTGGGGGACGTGCGTCAGCTGGTGGGGACGATCCGCGGCGAGGCGGAAAGCCTCGTCGGCACGTCGCGCGAGCTGCGGGAGCGCATCGTGAAGGCGGCGGACGCGGCGCAGACGCGTCTCGCCGACCTCGATGCCCTGTTCGAGGTGGTGCAGGAGGAAGTCGAGAGCACCGTCCTCGACGCCGCGGCCAGCGTTCGCATGGTGCGCCGCGGTCTCTCGCTGGTCGACTGGGGCCGGCGGGCGCTGAAACGCGGGAGGAAGCACTGACGGGGGGAGGGCGGCGCCTCCTCGCCGCGGCGGCGGCCGGCCTCGCCGGCGTGGTGCTCTTCCCCGCCGTGGCGCATGCCTGGACACCTGGCACCCACGTGTACCTGGGCGAATCGGTGCTCGCGAACCTGCACCAGCTACCGGGTCTGGTGGCCGATCTGCTGCGCGCCTTCCCGTACGACTTCCTGTACGGCAACATCGCCGCGGACACGTCGATCGCGAAAAAGTACGCCCCCGTGGGACGGCATTGTCACGCCTGGCACGTGGGACAGGAGATCTTCGACCTGGCGCCCACGGACCCGCTCAAGGCGTTCGGCCTCGGCTACCTCTCGCACCTCGCGGCCGACTCGGTGGCGCACAATTTCTTCGTGCCGCGCCAACTCCTCCTCACCTCCAGCACGACCGCGTTGGGCCACAGCTACTGGGAGAGCCGGTTCGAGACTCATCTGGGGGACGCGTACGCCAGGGAGGCGAAAGAGGTCATCCTCCGGGACCACGCGCCCAGCGACGCGCATCTCGACTCCATCATCTCGCCCACGCTCTTCAGCATGGGCACCAACCGCCGGCTGTTCCGGGGCATGGTGCATCTCACCGAGAGCGAGAGCTGGCGCTGGGTGTTCCAGCTGCTGCTCGAGAACACTCGCTGGGACCTGCCCGAAGACGACGTGGAGCGGCACATGGCCGTGGCGTTCGAGTACGTGATGGAAATGCTGGGCGAGCCCGACGCGGCAGCGCGGCGGCTCGATCCAGCCGGCGATCAGGCGCTCCGCCTCGCCAAGCAGATGCGACGCCAGGCCCTGCAGGAGGGTGGCCGCGAGGACCCCGAACGGATGCTCGAGACGGCGGAGCATCACTTCGGGCTGCCCACGCCGCCGCTCGCCTACTGGGGGCAATCGCAGTCGCAGCGGCCCTGGCGCGACCGCGAGCGGAGCGACTAAGCCGCCAGCCTCTCCTCGAGCACCCGCTGCGCCAGCTTCGGGTCGGCTTTGCCGCGCGACAGCTTCATCACCTGTCCCAAGAAGAACTGCAGCAGCTTGGTCTCACCGCTCTTGTAGCGCGCGACTTCGGCGGGATGCGCCCCCAGCACGTCGCTCACCCAGCCGGTGACGACCCCGGTATCGCCCACCTGGATGAGGCCCAACGCCTCCGCCACGTTGCGCGGCTCTCCCCCGTGGTCGGCCACCTCGCCGAACACGCGCTTCGCCGCCTGATGACTCAACGTGCCGCCCCGCACGAGACCGATGAGGTTGGCCAGAGCCCCCGCCGGCACGCGTAACCCGTCGCCGTGCGCCTTCGCGTCCGCGAGGACCTCCGTCATGACCCAGTTGGCCGCCACTTTGGCGTCGGCGCCCGAGCCTGCGTGCACCACCGCTTCGTAGTAGTCCGCCACCGTCCGATCGGCGGTGAGCACCGCCGCGTCCGTGACGCTGAGCTGGTACTTCTCGACGAAGCGCTCGCGCTTCTTCGCCGGCAGCTCGGGCAGGAGCGCCTGCTGCTCCGCGATGAACTCCTCTCCCAGCACGAGGGGCGGCAGGTCGGGGTCCGGAAAGTAGCGGTAGTCGTGGCTTTCTTCCTTGGCGCGCTGCGGGCGCACGCCATTCGTCTTCGCGTCGTACAACAGCGTCTGCTGCTCGACCTTCCCCCCGGCTTCGAGCAGGGCGATCTGGCGGTCGCGCTCCACGGTGAGCGCTTTCTCGACGTAGGCGAACGAGTTGATGTTCTTTACTTCGGTTTTTGTCCCCAAGACGGCTTCACCAACACGGCGCACCGACACATTCGCGTCCACGCGCAAGCTGCCTTTTTCCATGTCGCAGTCGGAGGCGCCGGCGTACTCGAGCACCTGCTTCAGCGTCAGCAGGTAGGCGCGCGCCTCCTGGGGAGAGCGGAAGTCGGGTCCGGTCACGATCTCGATGAGTGGCACGCCGCAGCGGTTCAGATCGATGGCCGTCTGCTTGGGAAACCGGTCGTGCAGCGACTTGCCGGCGTCCTCCTCCACGTGCAGTCGCTGAATGGTGGCCAGGGCGATGCCCCGGTCCGGCGACAGGTACGAGAGCGACCCCTCGGTCGAGAGTGGCTGCTCGAACTGCGAGATCTGGTAGCCCTTGGGCAGGTCGGGATAGAAGTAGTTCTTGCGCGCGAGCACGCTGCGCGGGTGCACCGTGCATCCCAGCGCCAGGGCCGCGCGGACCGCGAGCTGTAACGCCAGCCCGTTCGGCATGGGGAGCGCCCCCGGCAGGCCCAGACACACCGGGCAGACGTTCGTGTTGGGTGGCGCGCCGAACGCCGCGGAGCAGCCGCAGAACATCTTGGACACGGTCCGCAGCTGCACGTGCGTCTCGAGCCCGATGACCGTCTCCCACTCAGGCGTCGCCGTCCCCGCCATCAGGCCTCCTCCGTCGCCGGCACGACCCGCTCCAGCGCGTAGGCTGCCTCGAGCATCTCGTCCTCGAGGAACGCCTGGCCGATGAACTGCCCACCGATCGGCAGACCCTTGATGCGTCCGATGGGAATCGAGATCGCCGGCAGGCCGGCGAGGTTCGCCGTCACGGTGAAGATGTCGGACAGATACATGGCTACCGGGTCGTTGAGCTTCTCGCCGGCCTTGAAGGCCGGGCTGGGCGTCGTCGGCGTGAACAGCAGGTCGACGCCGCGGTCGAACGCGTTGCGGAAGTCCTGGGCGATCAACGCCCGCATCTGCTGGGCCTTGCGGTAGTACGCGTCGTAGTAGCCCGACGACAGCACGTAGGTGCCGAGCAAGATGCGGCGCCGCACCTCCGCGCCGAACCCCTCGCCACGCGTCGTGCGGTACAAGGCCCGCACGTCCGCCGTGCCGTCGAAGCGGGGACCGTAGCGAGCGCCGTCGTAGCGCGCCAAGTTGGACGACGCTTCGGCCGGCGCCAGGATGTAGTAGGTCGGCACCGCGTACGCGGTGTGGGGCAACGCCACCTCGCGCACCGCCGCCCCCAGCTCCTTAAACAGCCGGACGGCGCGGTCGCACCCCCGCCGGACGGCGGGGTCCAGGTCGGCCGGGAAGTATTCCTTCGGGATGCCGATCACGAACCCCTGCAGCGATTCGGGCACGTTGGGCAGGCGCAACGGGTCGCGGTCCTCACAGGTCGAGTCCTTCGGATCGCGGCCGCTGATCACCGCGAGCACGCGGGCCGCGTCGTGCACGCTGCGGCCCAGCACGCCGATCTGGTCGAGCGAGGAGCCGAACGCCACGAGCCCCCAGCGCGAGACGCGCCCGTACGTCGGCTTGATCCCCACCACGCCGCACAACGACGCCGGCTGGCGCACCGAGCCGCCCGTCTCGGAGCCGAGGGCCGCGGGCACGGCGCCCGCCGCCACCAGGGCGGCCGAGCCCCCGGAGGAGCCGCCGGGGACCCGCGTCTTGTCGAACGGATGCAGGGTCCGCCCGTAGGCGGAGTGCTCCGTGGACGAGCCCATGGCGAACTCGTCGCAGTTGGTCTTGCCCGCGATGAGGGCGCCCGCCGCTTTCAACTTCGCGACGGCGGTCGCCTCGTACGGGGAGCGATAGGCCTCGAGGATCTTCGACCCGCAGGTCGTGGTGAACTCGAGGGTGCAAATGTTGTCCTTGACGGCCACCGGCATGCCGTAGAGGACCCCGGACGGGTGGGCGGCCTGGGCTTGCGTGACCAGCGCCTTGCGGAGCTCCCGCACGGGCGTCAGGCAGGCGTTGAGGCGCTTGGCCTTGACGAGGCGATCGGCCGCGGCCTTGGCGCTGGCGAGCGCTTCGCTCTGATCGCTCACAAGTCGGCACCCTCGAACGCGCCGAGCTTCGGCACCAGGAAGAAGCCGTCCTTGAAGGCGGGCGCCAGGGTCTCGGGACCGAACGCGAGGGGTATGGGCTTCACTTCGTCGGCCCGGAAACGCAGGGCGTCCGGTCCGGGCACGAACGGCTTCACACCTTCGCTCGCGGGCACGGCGTTGATCTGGGCGACGTATTCGAGAATCCGCGACATCTGCTCGGCCAGGAGCGGCAGCGCTTCCTCACTCACCTCGAGCTCCGCGAGGCGCGCGATCTTCAGCACTTCGTCGTGTGTGACGCTCATGCGCTCTCCCACTCGCGCTCGAGCCCTGCGTAGGCGACGAGCAATTGCTTGGTGCCGATCTCCCGATCGTCGAACTCCACGGTGACCTTCAGATCCCGACCCGCGCCCGAGACGGCGCGCACCACGCCGCTCCCGAACTTGCGGTGTCGCACCCGCTCGCCCGCGGTGTAGCGCGGGGCGTCCTGCGACGCCTCGACCTCCCAGTCCAGGTCCGCCGGCGCGGCAGCGCGCGCTCGCGCGCCCGCTCGACGCGCCGTCCGCTCGCCGCGGTCCCACAGCGGCGTCGTGCTGCGCTCCTCCAGCGCGCCCGCCGGAACCGCCTCGAGAAAGCGGGACGGCTCCGACAGCTCGAGCCGGCCGTTCCGGTAGCGAGTGCGCGCCCATGAGAGATACAATTTTTCGCGCGCCCGCGTGAGCCCCACGTAGCACAGTCGTCGCTCCTCCTCGAGCCCCCCCGGCTCACCCGCCGCGCGGGCGAGCGGGAACAGTCCGTCTTCGAGACCCCCGAGCGTCACCACCGGCCACTCGAGGCCCTTCGCCATGTGGACGGTCATCAGGGTCACGCCGGTCGGGTCGCCGCTGCCCTGATCCGCGGACGTCACGAGCGCTGCCTGCGTGAGATAGCGCTCGATGAGCGTGGACCCCGTCTCGCTTCCCCCTTCCCCGGCGTCATCCCCGTCGTCGGTCGCCGTCTCCGCCCACGCCGCGGCGCCCGCGATCAGCTCCTGCACGTTCTCCAGCCGCTCGATCCCCTCGGGACCCTCTTCCGCGAGGTACTGCGGATAGCCCACGGCCGCGATCGCCTGCTCCAACGCGGTGGCCGGGTCCGCCTGCCCGTAGCGTGCCCGCAGGTCCTCGAGCAGGTGAGCGAGTCCCAGGAACGCGTCCCGCACGTTGGGCCGCAAGTCAGGGATCCGGCCCGCCGCCCCGGCGGTCTGGAGCAGCGATTGTCTCCATTGCGTCGCGGCACGCACCAGGGGCGCGAGCGACGCGTCGCCGATCCCCCGGCGCGGGACGTTCACCACGCGCAGGAAGGCCTGGTCGTCCGCGGGGTTGGCGATGAGTCGCAGATAGGCGAGCACGTCCTTCACCTCGCGGCGCTCGTACAAGTTCACGGCACCCACCAGGCGGTAGGGGATCCCCCGGAAACGGAACGCCTGCCCGAGCGGGCACGACTGGACGTTGGTGCGGTACAGCACGGCCATTCCTTCATACGGGATGTCGTCGTCGGCGGCGCGCCGCGCCAGCTCCGCGGCCAGCCACTCCGCCTCGTCGCGCTCGTCGGCGGCGGTGAGCAGCGTGACCGGCTCGCCGCCCTGCTTCGCGGTGAACAGCGTCTTGCCCAGCCGGCGGGCGTTCTCGGCGATGACCCCGTTCGCGGCGTCGAGGATCACCTGGGTGGAGCGGTAGTTCTGCTCCAGCTTGATCAGGGTGGCCCCGGGGAAGTCGCGCTGGAACGAGAGCATGTGCCGCACGTCCGCTCCGCGCCAGCCGTAGATCGCCTGGTCGTCGTCGCCGACGACACAAAGGTTCGTGTGCTCCGCCGCCAGCTGTCGGACCAGTCGATACTGCGCCGCGTTGGTGTCCTGGAACTCGTCCACCAGGACATGGTCGAAGCGCCGTCGCCAGTACGCGAGCCGCTCCGGGTGCTCGGCAAAGAGCGTGAGCGGAAACAGGAGCAGGTCGTCGAAATCCATCGCGTTGGCCTGCTTCAGGGCGGGGCCGATTGAGGCGTAGATCTCCGCCGCCACCCGCTCCAGCGGGCTTTCGGCGCTCGCGCCCAGCTCTTCGGGGAGGAGCATGCGGTTCTTCGCGCCGGAAATGATGGCGTGGATCGCGCGGGGCGGATTCGCCTTGGGCGAATGGCCGCGCTGCTCGAGCAGCCGTTTGACCAGCGCTTCGGAATCGTCCTGGTCGTAGATCGTGAAGTTGGGCCCGAAACCGAGGTGGGGCGCCTCGCGCCGCAGCAGCCGGGCCGAAAGCGAGTGGAACGTCCCGATCCACAGGCCGCGCGGATCGGCACCGAGCAGCGCGGCGACCCGGGCCCGCATCTCCCCCGCCGCCTTGTTGGTGAAGGTGACCGCGAAGATGCGCGAGGGCGCCACGCCGCGCTCCTGGATCAGGTGTGCGATGCGCGCCGTCAACACGCGCGTCTTGCCCGACCCCGCCCCCGCGAGCACGAGCAGCGGGCCCCCGGGATGGCGCACCGCAGCCGCTTGAGCCGGATTGAGGGGGAGCGTCACGCGTCCCCCCTCCCCCGTCCCCCGCCCCCCTCTTGCACCAGCGGAAACTCCAGCACGAACTCGGTCCCCTGCCCGCCGGGTGCCGGGCGATACAGCAGCCGCCCGCCGTGCTGCTGCTCCACGATGCGGCGTGCCAGCGCCAGGCCGATGCCCCACCCGCCCGGTTTGGTGGAGACTCCCGGCTCGAACAGGTTCGCGCGCACCTCGGGGGCGACGCCGGGCCCGTCGTCGCACACCGAGATGCGGGCCGTGCGGGGAGCCGCGTCGACCGTGACGTCGATCCTGCCGCCGCGCCCGGAGAGTGCGTCGATGGCGTTCTTGATCACCGCCTCGAGCGCCCATTCCACCAGCACCGGATCCCCCAGCGCGGTGGGGCCCGGCCCGGTGGCGCGCAGCGCCAGGGCCACCGGGCTCGCCAGCGTGGGGAGCCGCGGCCGGAAGTAGCTCACGACACGCTCCGCCACCGCCCCCAGTCCCACCGGCTCGCGCCGGGCCGGGCGGCCGATGCGCTCGAATCGCTTGGCCACCCGCTCGAGCCGCTCCGCATCCGCCTGAAGATGATCGGCCAGCTCGACGCCGGTGGTATCCGGATTTTCCCGCAGGTACGCAATCCATCCCGTGAGGCTCATGAGCGGCGTGCCAAGCTGATGCGCCGACTCCCGTGCCATGGCCACCCACAGCCGGTCCCGCGCCCCCGCGACCTGCGAGCGGTACGCCCACGCCGCGAGCAGCGCGAGGCACACGAGCACCGTCCCCTCCAGCGCCGCGAGCCCCGTCAGGGTGCGCGCCGTCGGGCCCGCCCCATAGTGGATCGTGCCGACCCCGGGCTGCACCACCGGCGCATTCTCGGCGTCGAGCTGGGCGATCCAGGCCCGCAGCCGCGCGGTGTCGGCGCCCACGGTGGGCGGCGCGTTGTCCAACGCCGTGATGCGTCCCGCCGTGTCGGTCACGACGATGGGGATGCCGAGCGAGCGCACCTGACGGGCCAGGTCGAGCAGCGCATCCGTGACGGCATCCGGACCGGGATCGTTCAGGCCGGCGAACACGCGCCCCAGGAGCCCGCTGGTCTGGCGCGCGTCGTCGCGCAGATGTCGCGCCACGATCCACCCGTATCCGACCGTGATCCCCCCGAGAATCAGCGCCAGCCCGACGACGACGGGAGGACCCGCGCGGCGCAGCGCGCCGTTACGCGCCACCGGATGGCACGAAGCGCTCTGTCCCGAGGTAGGGGACGAGCGCCGGCGGAACGGTCACCGACCCGTCGGCCTGCTGATGCGTTTCGAGCAGGGCGGCGATGGTGCGCGGCAGCGCCACGCCCGAGGCGTTGAGCGTATGGACGAACTCGGGCTTCGCCCCCGCCCCGGACCGGTGGCGGATGTTGGCGCGCCGCGCCTGAAAATCCGTGAAGCTGCTCGAGCTCGAGACCTCGAGCCATTGCCCCACGCCGGGCGCCCAGACCTCGAGGTCGTACTTCTTGGCCGCGGCGAAGCCCAAGTCCCCGATCGCCATCAGCACCACGCGGTAAGGCAGCTCGAGCCGCTGGAGCACGGCCTCCGCGTGCGCAGTCAACCGCTCGTGCTCGGCCGGCGAGTCGGCCGGCCGGCAGAATCGCACCAGCTCGACTTTGTCGAACTGATGCACCCGCAACAGCCCGCGGGTGTCCTTGCCGGCGGCGCCCGCCTCGCGCCGAAAGCAGGGCGTGTAGGCCGTGTAGGCGAGCGGCAGCGCCGCCCCGTCCAGAATCTCGTCGCGATGCAGATTCGTGACCGGGACCTCGGCCGTCGGCACCAGGAAGAGATCGTCCGGCGTCGTCTTGTAGGAGTCGTCTTCGAACTTCGGCAGCTGGCCGGTGCCGACCATGCTCTCCCGGCGCACCACGAACGGCGGCTCGACCTCAACGTACCCATGCTCGCGGGTGTGAAGATCGAGCATGAGATTGATCAGGCCCCGCACCAGCTTCGACCCGGCACCCACGAATACTGGAAAACCCGAGCCCGCCAGCTTCGCTCCGCGCGCGAGGTCCAGGATTCCGAGCGTCTCGCCGAGCTCCCAGTGTGGTTTGCCGCCCCGGGGCGCGGGCTCGCCCCAGGTGCGGACCACGGTGTTGTGCGATTCGTCGCCGTCCGGGACGTCGGGGAGCGGCAGGTTCGGAACGTAGAGCAGCTTTTCCTCGACCGCGGCTTCGACGCCGCGCCGCTCGGCCTCCAGGGTATCGATGCGCTGGCCCAGCGTGCGGCGCGCCTCACGCACGGCCGGCGGGAGCTCGCCCTTTTCCTTCATCAGGCGTGCGTCGGCCTTCGCGACCTCGTTGCGCTCCCCCTTGAGCTGATCGAGCTGGCCGGTGAGCGCCCGGCGGCGCATGTCGAGCGCCTCCAGCTCGTCGAGCAGGCGCGTGAGGCTCGGGTCGCCGCGCCGGGCGAGCGCAGCGCGCACCTGCTGAGGCGAGGCGCGAAGCAGCTTGAGGTCGATCACGGAGCTACTGCTTGGGCAGTCCCAGGGCGAGGCCGCGGTAGCCGCAATTCTGATCGGCGAGAATCTCGAATTCCACACGGCGCGCCGTGGTATCCACGGTCAGGACGTGAAGCTTGGCGTACAACGGTACGGAGCCGATCAAACAGGTGACGAGACGCGACACGACGTAGAAGACCTTCCCCGTGTCGACCGTGACGGCCGTGTCAAGGATGTAGCCACCGGTCGGCGCCAACGTGATGGCCGCGAACGCCGTGCTCGTCGGCTGCAGCCCGGACGCCGTGCCGAGATGGAGGGCCGCGGTGGGATACAGCCTGGGCTTGCCGACCGAGTCGAAGTCGAACGCGAAATCCAGGTTCACCGTCGTGTCGGTGCGCACGGTGAGCCGGTCCTGGATCGAATAGGCGGACGGAAGCGTGATGGCGGTGCCGCGCAACGCGTACAGCGACACCGTGTCCACCGCATTCGCGTACACCGGGGCCGGCAGGCCCGTCGTGTTGCTGCACGCGGCAGCGAGGAGCGCGAGACCGGTGATAGCGGCGGTCACGGCGACGAGTCGGCGGGGCGGAGTCATGCGGTGCCGGAGAAGATACCGAGCGGCGTCCGAGTGGGTCAACCCGCGATCGCTGCTTGACTTCGCCAGACTCCATTCCTAGCTTGGCCGCCGTATGGCGACGATCCGCGAAGTGGTCGAGGCGCTGAGCCGCCGCACCGGTGTGGACGCGGTCGTCGTCGTCGGGCGCGACGGGCTGCCGATCGACTCCCGCACCGCCAACGGCGTCGACGCCGAAAGCGTCGCCGCGCTCCTCCCGTCGGTCATCAACGGCATGGCGCAGCTCGGGCAGGCGGGCGGACGCGGGGACTTCGGCGCCGGCGTGCTCGAGTTCGGCGCCGGCCTCGCGCTGGTCTCGGTCCTCAACGCCGACGCGCTGCTGGTGGTGCTGGTGCAACCGTCCACCAACGTGGGCGCGCTGCTCTACGACCTGCGCCGCCACCGCTCCGCGATCGCCGGCCTGCTCTGAGCGGGAGGGGGCCGCGTTGTCGCCCACCCGGCGGCACCTCCTCGTCGTCGACGACGAGCCGCACATCGGGCTCCTGCTGCGCCCCCATCTCGAGCGGCTCGGCTACCGGGTGAGCCTCGCGCGCACGCTGGCCGAGGCGCGCACGGCGCTGGACGACCGTCACGCCCCGC
>QHTP01000160.1 GCA_003220855.1 Gemmatimonadota bacterium | reverse complement strand
GCGCCCGGCTGGGATGAGGTCGCGGTTCGGGCCGCACGCGCGGGGCTCGCGGGAACGGACCTGCCGCTCACCGTGGACGCGAACGGCGCCTACCAGTGGCCGGCCGACGACCGGGCGTTGCGCGCGCTCGATGCGGCCGGCCTCCTCTACATCGAGCAGCCGCTCGCGCCGGACGAGCTCGTGGGCCACGCCCGGCTGGCACAGGCGCTCGAGACGCCGCTGTGTCTGGACGAGACACTGCGCGATGCCGGGATCGCCCGCCAAATCGTCGCGCTCGAGGGGCCGATGGTGTGGAACATCAAGGTGCATCGCATCGGCGGGCTGGCCGAAGCGTGCCGCATCTACCGGGTGGCCGTGGAGTGCGGCGCCCGGCTCTGGGCCGGCACGATGCCGGAGTCGGGCATCGGCTCCCAGGCGGGCATCGCCGTCGCCGCGCTCCCCGCGTGCGTCTATCCCTCCGATCTGGAACCCAGCGCGCGCTGGTTCGGACGGGGGTCGGATGTGGTGAAGCTGACGATGAGTAAGGACGGTCGCATGGGCGTCCCGGGCGTGGCGGTGGCCCGCCTGCTCGATCCTGGACGCTTTCGTGCCGCGACACGCACCCTCTAGCGGGAGTCGAACCGTGGCTCGTGTACGTCACGTAGTCATTCTCTGCGCCCTCTCGCTCTCGGTCGTGCGGTCCGAGAGCCACGCCCAGCAGTACGACCCGACATTGTTCGGGGCGATGCGCTGGCGCCAGATCGGTCCATTCCGCGGGGGCCGCACCGTCGCCGCGGTCGGCGTGCCGGGCCGGCCGCCCGTGCTCTACATCGGCGTGAACAACGGCGGCGTGTGGCGCAGCCGGGACTACGGGCGCAGCTGGACGCCGATTTTCGACGACCGGCCGACCGGCTCCATCGGGGCGATCGCGGTCGCCCCATCGGACCCGCGCACCATCTATGTCGGCAGCGGGGAAGGCCTGCAGCGTCCTGATCTATCCGTGGGCGACGGGGTCTACAAGTCCACCGACGGCGGGACCACCTGGCGGCATCTCGGGCTGGCAGACGCGCTCCAGATCCCGGCGATCGCAGTCGATCCGCGCGATCCCAATCGCGTGTTCGCGGCGGCGCTCGGGTCTCCGTACGGCCCCAGCCGCGAGCGGGGCGTGTATCGCTCCCTGGACGGCGGCGACACGTGGCAGAAAGTGCTCGACAAGGACGAGAACACGGGCGCGGTGGACCTCGTGTTCGATCCCGCGAACGCTCAGACCGTGTTCGCGGTGCTGTGGGCCGCGCGGCAGCCCCCGTGGGAAATCGGCAGCTCGTGGACCCTGCCGGCGGCGAACGGACTCTACCGGTCCACGGACGGCGGCACCAGCTGGCGGCAAGTCGGGGCTGGACTGCCAGGTGCCGCAGAGGGTCTCGGCCGCATCGGGCTCGCCACGTCGGCGAACGCTCCCGCGCGCATGTACGCCGTGGTCGGCGCCACCAAGGGGGGCGGGCTGTACCGCTCGGATGACGGCGGCGAGAGCTGGCGCCTCGCGAACGCCGACGAGCGCCTGTGGGGGCGCGACGGCGACTTCAACGAGGTCAAGGTCGACCCCACCAATCCCGACGTCGTGTATGTAGCTAACGTGGTGACGTGGAAGTCGGTGGACGGCGGCCACACGTTCACCGCATTCCGCGGCGCTCCCGGCGGGGACGACTACCATCGCCTGTGGATCGATCCGGACGACCCCAACGTCATCCTGCTCGCGGGCGATCAGGGCGCGGTGGTGACCGTGAACGGCGGCGAGAGCTGGAGCTCGTGGTACAACCAGCCGACGGCGCAGTTCTACCACGTGGCGACCGACCGCCGCTTTCCCTACTGGGTGTACGGCGGGCAGCAGGAAAGCGGCTCGGTCGGAATCGCGAGCCGCGGCAACGACGGTCAGATCACGTTCCGGGAGTGGCACCCGGTCGGCGCCGAGGAGTACGGCTATATCGCGCCCGATCCGCTGCACCCCACCATCGTGTACGGTGGCAGGGTCAGCCGCTTCGATTGGAGCAGCGGCCAGGTGCAGGACGTTTCGCCCGAGCCCGTACGGGCCGGGAAGTACCGCTGGGTCCGGACCATGCCGTTGCTGTTCTCACCGGTGGACCCGCATGTGCTGTACTTCGGGACCAACGTGCTGTTCCAGACCACCAGCGGAGGCCGTGATTGGCGGACCATCAGTCCCGATCTGACTCGCGCGACATACGCAGTGCCCGAGAACCTCGGCGTGTTCGCGTCGCTCGATCCCGAGAAGGGCAAGCACCGGGGGGTCATCTATACCGTGGCACCGTCCCCTCGGAAGGCCGGGCTGGTGTGGGTCGGCACCGACGACGGCCTGATTCACGTCACACACACCGGAGGCCGGACATGGACGGATGTCACGCCGTCCGCGCTCACGCCATGGAGCAAGGTCTCGCTGCTCGAGGCCTCGCACGTCGACACGCTCGTCGCGTATGCGGCGGTGAATCGCTTCCGGCTCGCCGACCTGCACCCGCACGTGTATCGCACCGGCGACGGCGGTCGGACCTGGACGGAGATCGTGCAGGGACTGCCGGCGAACGCGGTCGTGAACGCGGTGCGAGAGGATCCCGTGCAGCGCGGGCTGTTGTACGCCGGCACCGAGCGCGGCGTGTACGTCTCGTTCGACGACGGCGGCCACTGGCAGGCGCTGCGCCTCAACCTGCCGCCTACGTCGGTGCGTGACCTCGTGGTGCACGACAGCGATCTGGTCGTTGCTACGCACGGCCGCGGCTTCTGGATCCTCGACGACGTCACGCCGCTGCGCCAAGCCGGTGAGGCCGCGGCGGCGCCGGACGTCTACCTCTACCGGCCCGCCGGTGCGGTCCGGGTCCGCTGGAATGAGAACACCGACACACCGCTCCCGATCGACGAGCCGGTCGGCCAGAACCCTCCCGACGGCGCCATTCTCGACTACTATTTGCCGCGGGCAGCCGTGAGCCCGGTCGCGCTCGACATTCTCGACGCGTCCGGGACGGTCGTGCGACGGTTTTCGAGCGCCGATACGGTGCCGCCGCGGGACTCGGGCTTGAACATTCCGTCTTGGTGGATGCGCCCCTCGCCGCTACTCGGTGCCGGCGCGGGCATGCATCGCTTCGTGTGGGACCTGCATTATCCGCCTCCCGCGGCGCTGCGGCACGACTACCCCATTTCGGCCGTGTACCACGACACGCCGCGCGAGCCACGTGGTCCCTGGGTGGTCCCCGGCCGCTACACCGTCCGTCTCACGGTCGACGGGCGGACGTTCACCCGAGCCTTGCGCGTGATGATGGATCCGCGCGTGTCGGCGGCCGCGGGGGCGCTCGATCGCCAGTTTGCCCTGGCGTCGCGCGTCGCGGACGCGCTGCGGCGCGACTCGACCGCGCTCGCCGCCCTGCGGACGTTGCGGGGCGCCCTCCGGCGCGTGCGCGAGCAGGCGGGCGCCACGGCGCTCGTGCCCTCGCTCGACTCACTCGACCGGCAGGCGGCGGCCCTCGAGGGCGGCGACGCCGGTTTGGCCCGCCTGAACGGCCAGCTCGTCGAGCTGTACAACGTGATTCAGGGCGCCGACGTCGAGCCGACGGCGCAGGCCCAGGCCGCTGTCCGCGACTGGCTGGGCGTACTCACCACGCGGCAGGCGGAGGGGCGCGCGCTCGAGCAGCGCTTCCGTTCGCTCACCCGTCGTTTACAATAGGGATCATGATCCCGATCGAGCACCAGCCGCCGGGTTACTGGGCGACCAATCTCTACACGAGCCCTCGCAAGCGTCCCAAGTCCGACGCGCCGCTCAAGGACCTCCCGCCCCGGGCCGCGCAGCGCTTCAGGCGGGCGCGGGAAGGGATCCGAGCCCTCCGGCACGTGACCGAGCAGGTCGTGTTCATGGGAACGGCGTGGAAGTGGGTGTGGATGTACGAGGTCGGCGGGCGCAAGCTCGCGTATCTGCATCCCATGGAGACCGCGCTCTCGGGCACGTTCATCTTGAGCGAGAGCGAGGAGCGTGAGCTCGCCGTGACCGACGGCCTGCCGCGGGCTTCGCGACAGGCGGTCCGCGACGGGCGCATGGCGGGCGGGGTCCGCTGGTGCTGGATGGAGTTTCCCGACTTCGGCGCGGTCGACGCGTTCGTCGGCATCGTCACGCTGAAACATCAATTGTTGGCGCGGCCGGAATGATTGCCGTGGTAGGGGCGCAGCACGCTGCCCCTACTTGTGCGCGCTTCCGCGCCGGCGCTACATTCCGGCGCCCGCAAGCCGTTCCACACACACACAACGATCATTCGCCATCGAGCGCTCCGGATGACGAAGAGGGGTGGTAGGGTCGGGCTGGGCGTGGCGACCGCGCTGTCGATCGCCGTCTCCGCCGCCGCGCAAACCGGTCAGACCGCTGCGAGCGTCAAGGCCCCCGTCATCAGTGATACGGGGCGGCTCAAGGGTCCGCGCCAGCCCATCTTCTTCCGTCACGACGTCCACGCCGGTCAGGACCGGGTGCCGTGCCTGTACTGCCACAGCACGGTGACGATCTCCAGCGAGCCCGGCATCCCGGCGGTGCAGACGTGCTTCGGCTGCCATCAGATGATCGGCGGCTCCACGCCGTCGCATCAGGCCGAGATCAAGAAGGTGCGCGAGGCGTGGGTGAACAAGCAGCCGCCGCGCTGGGTGCGGGTGCACGCGCTCCCCGGATTCGTACGCTTCCCGCACATGCGGCACATCAAGGTTTTGGGCACGGAGAGCTGCGTCAACTGCCACGGCGACGTTCGCGCGATGCCGCAGGTCTATCAGGTCGCCACGCTGAAGATGGGCTGGTGCGTCAATTGCCATCTCCAGCGCAACGTGTCGCGCGATTGCACGCTGTGCCACTACTGAGGCCCGACGCGATGGACCGCAGACGGTTCCTGAAAGTCCTGGGCGTCACCGGCGGCGGCGCCGCCGCCGTGACCGCGTGCGGCATCGGTCCGGAGCCCACCGAGCAGCTCGTCCCATACCTGGTGCCGCCCGAGAATCAGGTCCCCGGTATCGCCACTTACTACGCGACCACTTGTCGCGAGTGCGCGGCCGGGTGCGGGCTGCACGCCAAGGTACGCGAGGGCCGCGTGATCAAGCTCGAGGGCAACCCCGAGTCGCCCATCAACCAGGGTCGACTGTGTGCGCGCGGGCAGGCGGCGCTCCAGGGTTTGTACAACCCCGATCGAGTCACCGATCCGATGGCGCGCGGCGCCAACGGGGACTGGCAGAAGCTGAGCTGGGACGACGCACTCGCACGCCTCCAGACCAAGGTGCGGGAAGCCCGCGGCAAGGGAATCGCCTTCGTCACGGGGCTCGAGAGCGGCTCGTTCGGCGAGCTGGTCGACGCCTGGACCCGGCAGGTCGGTGGCCGGCACGTGACCTACGAGCCGTTCGCGTTCGAGGCGCTGCGTGCGGGGAACCGCATCGCGTTCGGCACGTCCGCCATTCCCTGGTACGACTTTGCCAACGCGCGCTACATCGTGTCGTTCGGCGCCGACTTCATGGAAACGTGGCTCTCGCCGGTCGGCTACCAGAACGCCTTCACGCGGGCCCATGCCTTCACGGCGGGCCGCGACGCGTCCATGGCGAAGTTCGTCTACGTCGGCCCGCGGCTGGCGCTCACCGGCATGAGCGCCGATGAATGGATCGCGGCGGCGCCGGGGACCGAGGGCATGCTCGCGCTCGCGATGGCGCAGGTCATCGTCGCCCGCCGGCTCGCCCCGCTCCCCTTGGACGTGGCACGCGTGCGGGCCGCGCTCGATGCCAATGCCCCCGAGCGGGTCGCCGCGAGGGTCGGGATCGAGGCCGATGTGATCACGCGCCTCGCCCGCGAGTTCGCCGCGTCGCGGGGCGGTCTCGCCGTGGCCGGAGGCATCGCGGCGCAGTACCCCAATGGCGCCGAGATCGTGGCTGCCGTCAACATCCTGAATTACGTCGCGGGCCAGGTGGGGAAGACCGTGAAGTTCGGCCCCAACCACGCGCTCACGGCCGGCGGCTCGTTCCAAGAGCTCACGGACCTGGCAGCGGACGCGAGTGCGGGCAAGGTAGCGCTGCTGCTGGTGCACGGCGCCAACCCGGCGCATTCGCTCCCGGCCGCGTTCTCCCAGGCTCTCGCGCGCGCGGGGTACAAGGTCGCGTTTTCGTCCTATCTCGACGAGACCGCAGCCGCGTCGGACCTCGTGCTCCCCGATCTCCACCCGCTCGAGCAGTGGAACGACTCCCAGCCGCGCACCGGCGTGTACGCGCTGCAGCAGCCGGTGATGCAGCCGGTATTCCCGAACACGCTGCACGCCGGCGACGTGCTGCTGCGGCTCGGGGGGAAGCCGGGCACGTTCAAGGACTATCTGCAGGGCCGCTGGCAGGAGCTGCATCGGCGCTACGGCCGCGGCCGTAGCTTCGAGGAGTTCTGGGACGACGCGCTGCAGCACGGCGGCCTGTACGCCGACGTGCCGGCGCAGGCGGTGCGCCTCGGGCTCGACGTGATACGCGCGCCTGCCCTCGCCGGCGACAAGCCGGTGCTCGGCTGGCAACCCTCTCCCGACCAGCCGCTGCTGCTGGTGTGTCCCTCCATCGCTTTGCATGACGGCCGGGGCGCGAACAAACCGTGGCTGCAGGAGCTGCCCGACCCGGTCTCGAAGATCACCTGGCACGGCTGGGTCGAGGTGCACCCCGAGACCGCGGCGAAGTGGCAGGTCGCGAACGGCGATGTCCTGCTCCTGCGCTCGCCGCACGGTGCGCTGCGAGCGCCTGTGTGGATCACCCCGGGTGTCCGACCCGACGTGCTGGCCATCCCGACGGGGCAGGGTCACAAGGCCTACGGTCGGTACGCCAAGGACCGCTCGTTCAACGCGTTCGAGCTCCTGAGCGACGCACCCACCGGCTACGGCGGGCGTGCCTTCGCCGTGAGCGTTGCCGTGACGAAGACCGGCGACCACCGCCGCCTGGCGACGCTCGAAGGCGATGCGCGCGAGCAGGGACGCGGGGTGATCGAGGTGTTGCCGCTCACCCGGGCGCAGCAGCTCAAGCGTGGCGCGCATCCGTTCGAGGAGCGGGCGACGCCACCCTATGCCGATCGGGCACTCGCGGAGTGGGCGGAGGCCCAGCACGAGGACGCCTCGCTCGGGGACTACGCGCGTCCACATCCGCGCTGGGGCATGGCGATCGACCTCACGAAGTGCACCGGCTGCTCGGCCTGTGTGACCGCGTGCTATGCCGAGAACAACCTCGCGACGGTGGGCGAAGAGCTGGTGGTGCGCCGGCGGCAGATGAGCTGGCTGCGGATCGAGCGCTACTACACGGGGGCTGAGACCGGCCGACCGGTGGGCGCGGTCGTCACGCCGATGCTGTGCCAGCAGTGCGGCAACGCCCCGTGCGAGCCGGTCTGTCCGGTGTACGCGGCGTATCACACGGCCGACGGCTTGAACGGCCAGGTCTACAACCGCTGCGTCGGTACCCGCTACTGCGCCAACAACTGCCCCTACAAGGTCCGCTACTTCAACTGGTACAACTATGCCGAGCCGGGTGGCGAGTGGGAGAGCTGGCCCGATCCCCTCAACATGCTGCTCAACCCGGACGTCACGGTACGCGAGAAGGGCGTGATGGAGAAGTGCACGTTCTGCGTGCAGCGCATCCGCGGCGCGCAGAACCGGGCCCGTCTCGAAGACCGCAACATCCGAGACGGCGACATCACGCCGTCCTGCGCTCAGGCGTGTCCCTCGGAGGCGATCGTGTTCGGCGACCTGCGGGACCCGACGTCGCGGGTCGCGGCGCTCGCGCGGGACCCGCGCGGCTATCACGTCCTCGCGGGTCTGAACACCCAGCCGGCGATCACGTATCTCGCGAAGGTGGTGCACGGCGCCGTGGTGGAGGGCTGAGGCGATGGCCGACACGGCGCCGGCACGCGTCACCTACGACTTCGTCACCCGCGCCATCGCGCGCACCCTGGGGAATCCGGGGAAGGGCTACTTCGCGCTGCTCGCTGCGGCCGTGGCCCTGCTCGCGGTCGGGATCGTGTGCCTGCTGTTCCTGCTGCGCTACGGACTGGGGCTCGCGGGCTATTCGCACCCGGTGTACTGGGCCGTCTACATCACCTGCTTCGTGTTCTGGGTGGGCATCGCGCACTCGGGCACCTTGATCTCGGCGATCCTGTTCCTGTTCCGCTCGGGCTGGCGCACCGCGGTCTACCGTACCGCGGAGGCAATGACCGTGTTCGCCGTCATGACGGCGGGCCTGTTCCCGCTCATCCACATCGGCCGCCAGTGGTACTTCTACTGGCTGATCCCGTACCCCAACGAGCGCGGCCTGTGGCCCAACTTCAAGTCGCCGCTCATCTGGGACGAGTTCGCGATCGGGACCTACTTCACCGTCTCGACCGTGTTCCTGATCATGGGCCTGATCCCGGACATCGCGGCGGTGCGCGACCTCGCCACGGGGTGGCGCAAGAAGCTCTATGCCATCACCGCGGTCGGCTGGCGCGGGACGAACGAGCAGTGGCGCCACTACACGCGCGGCTATCTCTACCTCGCCGCGCTCGCGACGCCGCTCGTGCTCTCGGTGCACAGCGTCGTGTCCTGGGACTTCGCGATGGCCCTGGTCCCGGGCTGGCACGCCACCCTGTTCGCGCCCTACTTCGTGGCCGGCGCGATCTACTCTGGTGTCGCGATGGTGATCACGCTGCTCGTGCCCATCCGCAAACTGTTCCACTTGGAAGAGCTCATCACGGTCCATCATTTCGAGAACCTCGCGAAGCTCTGCCTCCTCACGGGCATGATCGTGAGCATGTCCTACTTTACCGAGAACTTCACGGCCTGGTTCGGAGGCAATCCGCACGAGCGCGCCGCCTTCTGGTACCGGGCGTTCGGGCCGTTCTGGTGGGCCAGCTGGACGATGAACATCTGCAACGGGCTCCTGCCGTGGCTGTTGTGGTCCAAGAAAGTCCGGACCAGCGTGATCGCGCTGTTCGTCGTGTCCATTTTCGTGAACATCGGGATGTGGTTCGAGCGCTTCGTGATCATCGTCGTCTCGCTCGCCGGGGAGCCGTTCGAGCGGTTCGCCAACGCCACGTACAATCCCACGTGGGCCGACTGGGGCATCATGGCCGGCAGCTTCGGCTGGTTCTTCATGTGGTTCCTCCTGTTCGTGAAGAACTTCCCGGCGGTGTCGATCTCCGAAGTAAAGGAGGTGCTGCCGGCACCCAAACGCGCCAAGGCGGTCGCGACATGAAGGTGCTCAATCCGCTCGCCGCCATTTTCCACCCGCCGCCGACGCCGGGCCTGCTGGCGGTGTTCGGTCACTTGGACGCGGCCGTCGACGCGATCGGCCGATTGCGCGCGGCCGGCCACACCGATTTCACCGTGTACTCGCCCGTGCCGCGCCACGAGCTCGAGGACGCGCTCGATCAGCCCGTGAGCCCGGTCCGCATGTTCACGCTGGTCGGGGGCATTGCAGGCTGTGCGATCGGCGCCTGGATCACACTGTACATGTCATACGACTGGCCCGTCGTGGTCGGCGGCAAGCCCATCGGCTCGATCCCCCCGTACGTCGTCATCATGTTCGAGATGACGGTGTTGTTCGGGGCGCTGTCGACCATTCTCGGGATCGCCTTCAATGCGCTGTTCGCCGCCCGGCGTCTGGGGACCGTCGCCTACGATCCGCGCTTCACGAACGACAAGTTCGGCATCTTCGTGCCGTCGGAGTCGGCGCGGGCCGGTCAAGTCGAATCGCTGCTGCGGGGGGCGGGAGCGGAAGAGGTGCGCCGTGCGTAGACCGGGTGCCGCCCTTGCCGTCCTCGCCGCCCTTGCCCTGGCCCTTGCGTGCAATCCTGACGACGTCGTGCACCGCGTGGGCTGGTTCGCGACCATGCGGCATCAGCGGAGCATCAAGCCGTACGCTCGCCCCCTCGCTCCCGTGCCTGGTACGGTACCGGTCACCGGCGCCGAGCCGCTGATGAGCCTCCAGACGGCCGACCGACTCGCCAACCCCCGCACCCGCACGTCCGAGTCGATCAACCGCGGGCGGTTCCTGTACGAGACCTATTGCCTCGTCTGTCACGGCCCGGCGGGCCGCGGGGACGGACCCATCTCGTCGGCGGCCGGGGGCCCGTTCTTCGGCGTCCGCTCGCTCGTGAACGACACGATCGCCCGGCGCACGGACGGTTACATCTACGCGGTCATCGTGAGCGGACAGGTGATGGGGCGGGGGCTGATGCCGGTGTACGGCGACAAGGTGCGTGGCGTCGATCGCTGGGATCTGGTGAACTACGTCCGCACCCTGCAGGCCGGGGCCAAGAGCCCCACCGGAAGACGATGACCGCGGTGAGCGTGTCGCGCGCCGAGTTGGCCGAGAAGGCAGGCCGCTTCCCGGCCCGGACCTTCACGCTCCTCGGCGCGGTGCTCGCCGTGCTCGGGGGCGCCGCGTTCCTCTGGGCCCTCAGCGCAGGGGAAGGGGCGCGCGCGTGGCAGTCGTGGCACTTCAACTTCATGTTCTGGACCGGTCTGGCTGAGGGCATGGTGGTGTTCGCCGCCACCCAGAAGCTCGCCAAGGGGCACTGGTCCGGAGTGGTCATCCGCCTGGCCGAGGCGGCGAGCGCCTTCCTGCCGGTCTCCCTCGTCCTCTTCGTCGGCCTGATCGTGGGTCGCGCGCACATCTTCAGCTGGCTGCGCGATCTGCGTCCCGACCTGGGCAGCTGGCTCACGGTCAAGACGTTCTTCCTGCGAAACGGTGCCATCTACGCGCTGCTGACCTGGCTGTCGTGGCGCTTCGTGCGGCGCGACGTGGCGCCCGACGTGCGCGAGCTGGCCGATGGCCGCCCCGCGGACCGCCTCGAGAACCGGGACGCGATCAGCCGCGACGCCGCCGTGCTCGTCGTGGCCTACGCGTTCGGATACAGCCTCCTGGCGTTCGATCTGATCATGTCGCTGGCCCACAAGTGGGTGAGCAGCCTGTTCGGCGTGTTCTATTTCATGGGCAGTTTCCTGGCGGCGCTCATGGCCCTCGCCGTGCTCGCCGTGGTCGTGCGGCGCCGCATGGGACTCGACGCGCTGATCTCGTCCAAGCAGCTCCACGACCTGGGCAAGCTGTGCTTCGGGTTCACCGTGTTCTGGGCGTACCTGATGTGGTCGCAGTTTCTGGTGATCTGGTACGGCAACATGCCCGAGGAGACGTTCTTCATCTTCTACCGGCTGATCG
>QHTP01000183.1 GCA_003220855.1 Gemmatimonadota bacterium | reverse complement strand
CGCCAGGGCGCGCATTGACCTGGTGATGCAAGTCACATCTGTGCGCCCCCGCGCACGGTATGCTCACGGCCCCTTACCCGCAGATCGCATGGTCGGGCAAGGCGACGGGTAGTGCGCCCTGGAGACCCACAACTCCCTGGAGGTCACATGAAGGGCACGCTAACTCGCACGGGCCTCGCGCTGGCAGCGATCACCGCCTGTCTCGCGGGCGCTGCGCTCGCGCAGCAGTCGCGGCAGCCGGTGCTTCGCCATGGCTTCTGGTTCAGTGGCGGCCTTGGATACGGCACGCTCGGCTGCCAGGGCTGCAGTGGCCGTGAAGGGTCGATCAGCGGCAATCTCTCGCTCGGCGGAACGCTCAGCCCGAGAGTCCTGCTGGGGGTTTCGACCAATGGCTGGACCAAGTCTGACAGCGGCTCGACGCTTACGGTCGCGGCTGTCACCGCGGCGGTTCGCTTCTACCCGTCCCCGACCGGCGGCTTGTTCCTGACCGGTGGGGTGGGCCTCGGCACAGTGAGCGCCGGGATCAACGGTTTCGGGAGCGCCAGCCAGACGGGCGGGGCCGTGCTGCTCGGCGTGGGATACGATATCCCGATCGGCCGCAGCGTCAGTCTCACGCCTTACTGGAACGGCTATGCGCTGACCTACTCCGGTGGCGACGCGAACGTCGGCCAGCTGGGGCTGGGCATCACGGTGCACTAAGGCCGGGACGTTTCGAGAGACAGGTTGCTGCGCGCCGGACCAAAGGACTGGTCCGGCGCGCTGTGTTCGTAGATTCCCTGCATGGCCTTGGACCCGCTCCCGCAGCAGCGCCTCGCCATTGAAGCGCCGCCCGGCCCAGTTCTCGTGGTCGCGGGACCCGGCGCGGGAAAGACGTTCTGTCTCATCGCCCGCATCAACCATCTCGTCGACACCCTCGGCGTAGCGCCCGAGCGCATCTGCGCGGTCACGTTCACGAATCGGGCCGCCGAGGAGATCGCCGGCCGATTGAAGCACACGCTGCGGAACCGTGCCGACGCGATCACGCGGGGTACGATCCACGCGCTGTGCCTCTCCCTGCTGCGCGAGCACGCGGAGGCGGCGGGCCTGCGGAAGGGGTTCGGTGTTGCCGACGAGCAGTACCAGAAGGTCATCCTGGGCCGGCTGCACGTGCCGCTCGAGCAGCGGGGCGCGCTGCTGAACCGGTTCGGCCGGCACCGGGTCCAGGACTACCGGTTGACGCAGGACGACGCGCGGCTGTATCGGGAGTACGCCGTCTGGCTGGCGCACCGCAACATGCTGGACTTCGACGACCTCGTCACCAAGGCCGAGCAGCTGCTGCGCACGCGAGGCGACATCGCCGACACGATCGCCGCACGCTGGCACCATCTCCTGGTGGACGAGTTCCAGGACGTGAACGCGGTGCAGTACGACCTTCTGAAGCGCCTCGCGGCGCCGCACGACAACCTCTTTGTGGTCGGTGACGACGAGCAGTCGATCTTCACCTGGACGGGGGCCGACCCCTACGTCCTGGTGCGGTTCGGCCGCGATTACGGGATCGAGCGACCGATCGTCCTGGACAAGAACTGCCGCTGCTCACGCCAGATCTTCGAGACGGCGCGGCGGGTGCTCGCGCAGAACCCCCAGCTGTTCGAGAAACAGCTGAGCGCAGACCAGGAATCACCGTACGAGGTCGCCGCATTCGCATTCCGCGACGAAGAGGAAGAAGCCGCCTGGCTGCTCGAGGACCTCCGGAGCGATCGCGCGACCTCCGGCTTGGGATGGGGCGACTACGCGGTCCTCTACCGCAAGCACAAGCTCGGCGAGTACCTCGAGGGACGACTGCTCCGAGCGGGGATCCCCTGCCGGCTGGCGCGCGGCCGCTCGCTGGTGGAGGACGACGTCATCAAGTACGTGATCGCGGCGCTGCGGATCGTGCGGAACCCCGACGATCCCGTCGCGGTCGAGGCGTTCGCGCGCTGCGTGCTCTCGCCGCACTTCCTCCAGGAAGTGATGGCCTCACCCCCGTTCCCCCTCACAGCGGAGAGGCGGGACGCGGGCGACTTCCTCGCCGCCGTACGTGCCCTCGCCCGGCGCCGGCCGGCGCAGGACCCCGACACGAAGAAGCTGTGGCGGCTCGTCTTTCAAGTGGAGAACCTCCGCGCTCTGGCCCGGTCGCACCACGCGCTGGCGCCGCTCGTCGACGAGATCCTCTCGCAAAGCGTCGGGCCGTACCGGAACCCGCTCGAGGAGCGGCACGACGAGCTCACCGATCCCGCCGATAGTCCCGAGGCGGTGCGCCTGGCCGAGCGGCTCGCGGCCGCGATCGCGGCGGAGCGGGACATCGTGATCGAGCCGCAGGGAGGGCTGGAGATTGCGTTACGGGGCATGCTCATCGCCGCGGGCGTCCGCCATGCACCGTCCTCCCCAACATCCCGAGCCTCCGCAACCTCCATAGCCTCCTCAACCTGCCCGCTCACCCTGTTCAAGGCGCTGCAGTTGTTGCACGCCCGGGACCTCGAGACCGCGCTCGAGCGCTACGTCACGTTCGACCTCGAGACGACGGACGGCGACGTCGCCACGTGCGGCGTCGTCGAGATCGGCGCAGTGCGCGTCGTGCAGGGCGAGATCGTGGACCGGTTTCACTCGCTGGTCCAGCCGTACCAGCCGATCTCGTCGCGGGCGAGCGCCATCCATGGCTACACGGATCACGACGTCGGGGATGCGCGCTCGTTTGCCCAGGTGTGGCCCGAGTTTCGCGCTTTCGTCGGCGACGACGTCCTGATCGCCCACAACGGCCAGCACTTCGACATCCCCGTGCTGCGCCGGCTGGCGGCGGGACGGGCCGGCGTGGACGGCCTCGTGTTCTACGACACCCTGCCGCTCGCCCGCTCGCTCTCCCGCGACAGCGCCAAGCTGGAGGACCTCGCCCTGCGGTTCGGGATCGACGCCGGCCGGGCGCACCACGCGTTGGACGACGCGGTCACGCTGGCCCGGGTGTATCGTGAGCTCGAGCGCCGGCGGGGGATTCGTGCCCGCAAGGCGGTGCTGGTCAACCTGCGGTGGAGCGCGCGCGCGCCGGTGCGACCGCGGCGCCCTCGGTCGACGAGGTGATCGGGCGGCTCGGCGGGCGCGCGCTCATGACGCGCCTCCGGGCGGAGCCCGACCCGGCGCAGCGCTATCCCGCGGCTGTGGCTCGCCTGCGGGCGCTCATGGATGGCGACGCCTCAGCCACGCTCTCCGACAGCATCGATAGACTGCTCGAGCGGGTGGCGCTCTCTACGTCGGACGGCATCGAGGTCTCGCCCGACCGCGTCAACCTCCTCACGCTGCATTCGACGAAAGGCCTGGAGTTCTCCCGCGTGTACATCGTCGGCGTCGAGGACCATCAGATTCCCGGTTATCGCGAGTCGACCGAGAATCGCCAGGCGGAGATCTACAGGGCGCGGCGGCCGAGTGAGCGAATCCTAGTCTTTCTTCCAGGCGCCGAGCAGGCGGCGCAACAGCACGAGCTGGCCCAGATGGTACGAGTTGTGGTCGGCGAGCACCAACGCTTCGCGCAGCACGGTTTGGCCGCTGCCGTGCGGGATGCGGGCGAACAGGTCGGTCTTTGGGTCGGCCACGAGGCGCTCCATGGCGCGGAGGTCCCGCTCCACTTGGGTCACGCTCGTCTCCCAAGCGGCCGGGTCGGGCGGGGCGTCCTCCTGTGGCCAGTCGCCCGCCGGCCACTTCGGGGAGACGTGCTCCGCGCTCTTGGTGAACTCGACGATATCCCACTGCGAGATGCGGACGTGCTCGAGCAGGCGCCACGGAGTGAAAGGCTGCCCGGCGGGCCTCGTGCCCCGGAGCGCGGCCGGCCAATCGCCGATCGCGTCTCGAAGCGTGACATGGGCGTGACCGCCGCGCAGCAGCTCGACCACGTGGTCGCGAAGGGCGCGGTGGGGATCGGTGCGCCGG
>QHTP01000182.1 GCA_003220855.1 Gemmatimonadota bacterium | reverse complement strand
CCAACCCGCTGGCGGTGCGGATCGAAGACCTGCCGCCCGAGCTGGTCCAGCGCGAGCGCCAGGTGTACGAGGCGCAGGTCGCCGAACAGAAGAAGCCCGAGCAGATCCGTGCCAAGATCGTGGATGGCATGCTCAAGAAGTTCTACGAGGAGCGCGTACTGCTCGAGCAGAAGTTCGTGAAGGACGACAAGCGCACCGTGGGCGAGCTGGTCAAGGAGCTGTCGGCCAAGACCGGAGAGAAAATCGCCGTGCGGCGATTCAGCCGGCTGAAGGTCGGAGAAGACTGAGTGGCGACGGCCCCCGCCTCCCGCGCGCGGCTCGCCTACCCGCGGGCGCTGCTCAAGCTCTCGGGTGAGGCGTTCGCGGGAGACCGGGGGGCGGGCGGCGGCATCGATTTCGGGGTGATCGACCGCCTCGGCGACGAGCTCAAGGGCGTGGCCGCGCTGGGCGTGCAGCTGGGGCTGGTGGTGGGCGGCGGCAACATCCTGCGCGGCACGGCGGCGAGCGAGCAGGGAATGGATCGCGTGTCCGCGGACTACATGGGCATGCTCGCCACCGTGATCAATGCGCTCGCGCTGCAGGACATTCTCGAAAAGAAGGGCGTCGACACGCGCGTCATGACCGCGATCCGGATGGAAGAGCTGGCGGAGCCCTACATCCGGCGGCGGGCCGTGCGGCACCTCGAAAAGGGTCGTATGGTGATCTTCGCCGGCGGCACCGGGAACCCGTACTTTTCCACCGATACGGCGGCGGTGCTGCGGGCGCTCGAGGTGGAGGCGAAACTGATCCTCAAGGCGACCAACGTGGACGGCGTGTACACGGCGGATCCGAAGCAGGACCCCAAGGCAAAGTTCCTCCCGGAGCTCTCGTTCCGCGACGCGCTGGTGAACGGCTACGCCGTGATGGACGCCAACGCGTTCGGGTTGTGCAAGGAGAACAAGCTCCCCATCGTGGTGTTCAACATCAACCAGCCGGGCGCCACGGCCAGGGTGTTGGCCGGCGAGCGCGTCGGCACCATCGTGCAATGACCCCCCCCACCCTGGCGGACCACGTCAAGCAGGCCAAACAGTCGATGGACAAGGCGGTGGAAGCGGTGAAGCGGGAGTTCGCCACGGTGCGCACGGGCAAAGCGACCACGGCGCTGCTCGACCTGGTGCGGGTCGAAGCCTATGGGAACGAGATGCCGATCAACCAGGTGGCGAGCGTCGCCGCGCCCGAGCCGAAGCTGCTCACGGTGCAGCCGTGGGACAAATCGCTGCTCAAGGCCGTGGAAAAGGCCATCCTCGCATCCGATCTCGGCCTCACCCCCTCGAACGACGGCAACATCATCCGCATCCCGCTGCCGCCCCTGAACGAGGAGCGGCGCCGCGAGCTGGTGAAGGTGGTGCACAAGTTCGCCGAGGAGGGGCGCGTGGCCGTGCGGCACGCGCGCACCGAGGCGATCAGCCGGATCAAGAAGACCGAGCACGTGTCCGACGACGAGAAGAAGCACACCGAGAAGGACGTGCAGAAGCTCCACGACGAGCGCTTGAAGCTCGTGGACGAGGCGGTCAAGGCGAAGGAAGCGGAGATCATGGAGGTCTAGCGATGGCGGACGACCTGCTCGCGCAGATCCGCGGCAATGGGGTCGTCCCGCGCCACGTGGCCGTCATCATGGACGGCAACGGGCGCTGGGCGCGCGAGCGGAGCCTGCCGCGCCCGCTGGGCCATCGCGCCGGGATGAAGGCGGTCCGCGAGGTGGTGGAGGGCGCGATCGCGGCGGGCGTGGAGGTGCTCACGCTGTTCGCGTTCTCGGCCGAGAACTGGCAGCGTCCGGCGACCGAGATCTCGGCGCTGATGGAGCTGCTCCAGGAATACATCGCGCGCGAGGTGGCGGAGCTGCGCGGTCAGGGCGTCGCGGTGCACGTGCTGGGGGATCGCACCCGCCTTGCCCCTGGCGCCCGCGAGGCCGTGGAGCGCGTGGAGCACGAGACCCGGGGTGGTGGGAAGCTGTCCCTGAACCTGTGCATCTCCTACTCGTCGCGCGCCGAGCTGGCGCGCGCCGCGCGACTGCTGGCGGAAGAGGTGCTGAAGGGGACCAAGCGGCTCGAGGACATCGGGGAAGAGGCGGTGCGCCAGAAGCTGTACACCGCTCCCTGGGGCGACCCCGACCTGCTGATCCGCACGTCCGGCGAGTACCGGCTGTCGAATTTCCTGCTGTGGCAGCTCGCCTACACGGAGCTGTACGTCACGCCCGTGCTCTGGCCCGACGTCACGCGCCGCGACCTGTTCGAGGCGATCCTCGATTACCAGCGGCGCGACCGGCGCTTCGGAAAAGTCCCGGTGTGATCTCCCGCAATCTGCTGGTTCGTATCGCGTTCGCGGTCCCGGCCATCGCCGCGACGCTGCTGCTGCTGCGGCTGGGCGGCTGGCCGCTCGCCGCGGTCCTGGCGGTGCTGGGCGTGCTCGGCACGCGCGAGGTGTACGACCTGGCGCGCGCGCAGGGCATCGAGCCGCTCGAATGGGTCGGCTTCATCGGCGCCGCATTGTGTCCCCTGGCGACGTACTGGGTGAAGGGCTACGCCGAATGGGAGCCGGTGGTGTACGTCGGCGCCGTGTGGCTGCTGGTGGTGCTGGTGGTGGCGGCCGCTCGCGGGCCCGATCGCCGGCCGCTCATGGCGGTCGCCGTGACCGTGTTCGGGGGCCTGTACGCGTCGGCGCTGCTGTCCTTCGTCGTGGCGATCCGGCACGGACCGCACAGCGACGCCCACCCGCGCGGCTCGGTGGCCCTGGTGGTGCTGCCGCTCGTCGTGACCTGGGTATGCGACACGTGCGCGATGGCGGCGGGGACGCTGGTGGGCGGGCCCAAGCTCGCGCCGGTGTTGTCGCCCCGGAAGACGTGGGCCGGTGCCGTCGGAGGCGTGGTTGGCGGCCTGGTCGCCGCGCTCGCGTACGGTCCGCTGGTGCTCGACCGCGTGGCCCTGCGGTTGGACGTCTGGCAACTCGTGATGGTGGGATTGGTGGTGGCGCTCGCGGCTCAGGTGGGCGACGTGGCCGAGTCGCTGTTCAAGCGCGAGGCGGGGGTGAAAGACTCCTCGGCGCTCATTCCGGGTCACGGCGGCGTGCTCGATCGGCTCGATTCCCTGTATTTCGTGCTGCCCCTCACGGCCGGCCTGTTCCGCCTGTTCGG
>QHTP01000181.1 GCA_003220855.1 Gemmatimonadota bacterium | reverse complement strand
CGTGACGCAGCGTGATCATGGCGGCGCGGGTGCCGGAATAGTTGGTGTCACGCGACGTGGTGTTGAACCCGCCCGCCTGGAACGTCAGCGCCCGCTTGCCGAAGTCGACCGTGAAGTAGCGTTGTGGCGGGACCCAGCCCGTGGCGACGCCGCCCGCCGCGAGCAGCGTGGTGATCCCCAGATTGCCGGTGCACAGGCGCCGCTCGAACAGCAGCGAATAGCGCCGGAAGGCGAAGTCGCCCCCCAGCACGTCGTGCGCGGCGACCTCCACGCCCAGGGTGAGCCGGGTCCACGTCAGCGTGGGGAGGTACACGTCGGCGTTCGGGCGGTGCAGCATCGAACGAGAGTCGTACGTGAGACTGCCCGAGACCGAGCGCAGCGTGCCCTCGACGATGGGTGGATTGGGGCGCTGGGGCCGCCGCGCCGAGAAGACCGAGTAGTCCGTGACCACCGGGAGACTGGTCTGGCGCTGATCGTTGTAGCGCAGCTCGAGCCGGGTGAAGTCGACGAGCTTCGAGCCGAGCGCCAGCGTGAGGCCGCGTTCCCGGTAATAGTCCAGCGGGTCGAGCCGAAACAGCAGCGCCCGATAGGTCGGGTCGTACGAGCGGCTCACGAACGTGGGCCGGTTGACGGTCTCGTCGTGATACCAGGCGCCGACCCAGCTGCGCTGTGCCTCCGAGAGACCGACGCGTCCCCCGGCGCGGTACTGCCACCGCTCGCTCCCGGTCGCGTACCCCAGCTTGGTATCGAGCGTGACGCCGGGCATGTCGCGCCAGGTGCGGCCCAGGCCGAGGTAGGTTCCGTCCACGCGATTGAAGTGA
>QHTP01000180.1 GCA_003220855.1 Gemmatimonadota bacterium | reverse complement strand
GACCACCAAGCCGGGGGGCTCGTGCGCCGCCGAGTCGATCCGGGCCCACGCGCTGCTCTCGGCCGGGGTGAGGGGAATCGCGCGGGGGCCCGCCCAGAGGGCACTGTCGGGCTGATCGGCGGCATCGCTCACGACCACGCGAAACTCGCGCAGCTCCGTCGGCGGCCGGCCCTCGTCGAAACGGAAATCGCCGAGCGACGCCACGTGCTCGAACGCGAGGTCGCCCGGGAGCCACCCCGGCAGCCGGATCCCGATGTGCACCTCACCCGCGAGCCGGACCTCGTACGGCATCCAGCGGCCGCCTCCCATGTCTCTGAGACGTTGGCGATATCGCAGGTTGCGCACGAAGTTGAACCGCACCGTGCGGTTCACGCCGACGTCGATCGCGAGCAGGTCGTACGTCGAGTCGGCGATGTCGATCACGCCCACGAACAGGGGCGACGCGTCCGCCTTCGGCTGCAGGGCGAGCCGGAACGCTCGACGTCCCTCCACGATCAGGGTGTCGAGCACGCGATAGTCGTAGTACTCGAGGACGTCGTCCGCGATGGGCGAGACGAGGGAATACCTGCGCAGATCGACCCGCTCGCGGTTGAAGTTCACGATCTCGCCCACGGTCACGAGGTTCTGCTCGGCCTGCAGGTTGCTCGACTGGCGGCGCGCCAGGATCGTCTCCTGATAGCGGGCGGGCCGCTCCCAGTAGGCCCGCGTGCGCGTCTCGGTGATCACCAGCACGGACGCGGCCGAGTCGGGCGGCTTGGCCAGGTCGCGCACCACGAACTTCACGGCCGCGTCGTAGCGGTAGTCGTGCATCCGACCGAACAGCTCGTGCTTGCGGGCGATCGCCGCCGCGATGATGCGCCTGGCGGGCTCGTCGGCCGCGCTCACCGTCACCGTGGGTAAGGCGATCGCCGCGGGACGGAGATAGATGTCCTGCCGGGTGACGCCCGGTGGTGCGGTGACCGTGAGCGACAGCGGCGCATACCCGATCTGGCGCACGGCGAGCCGCAGCATGCCGGGTGCCGCCGTCACGCGATAGCGACCCGCGTCGTCGGTGAGCACCGAGCCCCCGGCGTCGAGCAGCCGTAATGTGGCCAGCCGGATGGGCGCTCCGGACACCGTATCGAACACCGTCCCGACGATCACCGCGCTGTCGCGCAGCGCTGCGCCGGGTGGGGGGGGCTGTTGCGCGGCCGCCCGCTCGACGGCGGCGCCGAGCATCGCGGACAAGAGAACAGGGAGAGCACGAAGCGGGCGCCGCACTGGTCGATGCTATACCCTGTACCCGCGCCCCCGTTCTCCACAATCTCGTACACATCTCACCCACACGTTGCCCACACGCTGTGCAAACACGCATGAACCGGCGGCGCGTGAGGTAACGCACGACGCGCGCGAGCCGATTACCACATCGTACGGGCCGGCGACAACGACTGGCTCCGTGATCGAACAGCAGTGGGCTCGGGTGAAAGGCGCCGCGACCGGCGGGGGGTTGCGGCGCGGGGCGTGGTACCGCGTGGTGCGCCTGTCGTCGCGCGAGGTGGTGGTCGCGGTCGAGGCGCAGCAGGTGCGCCTGCCGCGCAGCGCGCTCGAGTTCGCGTCAGTGCGGCCCCACACCTGGACCCTGGTGCCCACTCCTCCCACGGCGCGCGGCATGGCGGTGCGGGCGGGGGAGCTGTACGCGGTCTGCCCCGGCTGTCACGCGCGCGCGCCGCTGGGCGGCAGCCCGCAGAGTCTGCGCTGCCCCCGTTGCAAGGACATCTACAAGGTCGGATGGGAAGAGTGGTTTATCCGGGGGAGGCGGTAGTCCTCACCCCTTTGATCCCCTCTCCCTTCGGGAGAGGGGAGACTCAGTCCGTCCGTCGTTCCCCCTCTCCGCAATGCGGAGAGGGGAACAGGGCGTGAGGACTACACCAAGAGGCTCCGCATCGGGTGCAGCGTGCGACGGAAGGGATCGAACACGAGCCCGAGGATCTCGAGCGTCACGACGCCGAGCAGTGGCTCCGCGTCGCCCGGTTGGCCCAGGACCACCGGCGTGTGGCCCTCCCCTTGGGGAAGCGAAACATGGCACTCCGATACCGCCCGGCGCACGGTCGTGCCGTCGGCCAGGACGAACTCCATCTCCCGTTTGGGCACGAGGCCGAGGGCGTGCCACACCGGCTCCGGCAGGAGCGAGTAGGTCGCCCCGCTGTCGATGAGGAAGCGCACGGTTGCTTCCGCGCCGGCGGGGCCGCGGACGATACCCTGGACGTA
>QHTP01000179.1 GCA_003220855.1 Gemmatimonadota bacterium | reverse complement strand
GAGCGGGACCACGACTTGGAGCCGCGCCTTCACCCGCTCGATCGCCTCATACTGACCGCTCCAGCGCAGCCAATAGCCGGTGGGCAGCTTCACCTCGCGCGCCACGACGGCCTGAGCGTCGCCCACATAGCTCCCCACGTCCCGCCCCCGCACGTCGATCGACACTTGGTCGTAGAGGTAACCGCCCTCGCTGCGGATCATCGGGGGCCCAGGGCTGAACTGAATGTCGGCCACCTGCCCGAGCGGCACCTGCGGGCCGTCACTGCTGCCGACCAGCAGCCGGCCGATCGTGGTAGGGTCATCCCGGAAGTCACGCGCATAGCGCACCTGGACGGGATAGCGCTCCCGGCCCTCCACCGTGGTCGTGATCTCCTCCCCACCAAGCGCTAGACTGATCACCTCCTGCGCGTCGCCGGTGGTGAGCCCATAACGGGCGAGGGCATCCGCATCCGGCCGGATATCCAGGTAGCGCCCCCCAAACGACCGCTCGGCGTAGACGCTCGCCGTGCCCGGGAGCGGCGCGAGCGCGCGCTCGATATCCTGACCGATCCGCTGGATGGTCTGGAGATCGGGGCCGAAGATCTTGACCGCGGGCGTCGTCCGTACGCCGGTCGAGAGCATGTCGGTGCGGTTCTTGATCGGCATCGTCCACGTGTTGACGGCGCCCGTCAGGCGCAGCCGCTGATCCATCTCCGCGATCAGGCGATCCTGAGTCATCCCCGGCCGCCACTCAGACTCCGGCTTCAGGTTCACGACGGTCTCTACCATCGACATCGGCGCCCAGTCGGTGGCCGTGTTCGCCCGACCCGCCTTGCCCCACACCGACGCAACCTCGGGGAACGTCATGAGGATCGAGTCTTCCACATGGAGCAGTCGCCGCTGCGTGGTGAGGGATACCGCTGGCAGTGTGTTGGGCATGTACATAAGCGAGCCCTCGTTCAACGGCGGCATGAACTCGCTGCCGAGACGCGCGAACGGAAGGACCGTCAGCAGCAGGACGCCCGCCGCGCCGCCCAGCACCAGCCAGCGGGCGCGCAGCGCCCATTGGAGCACCGGCCGATAGAGCTGGAGGGCCCAGCGGTTGAGCGGGTTCTCAGCCTCCGCGCGGATCTTCCCCTTCACGAACCAGCCCATGAGCGCGGGCACGAGCGTCACCGAGAGCAGCGCGGCCGCCGCCATCGCGAAGGTCTTGGTGAGCGCGAGCGGCCGGAACAGCCGCCCTTCCTGGTCCTCTAGCGTGAAGACCGGCAGGAACGACAGCGTGATGATCAGGAGTGACATGAATAGTGCCGGGCCGACCTCACGCGCGGCCGCGAACACGCGCTCCCAGTGCGGCCGGTTGGGCTCGTGCTCGATGTGCTTGTGCAGATTCTCGAGCATCACGATCGCGGCGTCGATCATCGCGCCGATCGCGATCGCGATCCCGCCGAGACTCATGATATTGCCGTTGATGCCAAGCCAGCGCGTGACGGCGAGCGACACCAGGATGCCGAGAGGCAGCGTGGCGATCGCCACGAGCGCGCTGCGCGCGTGCAGCAGGAACGCCGCGCACACGAGCGCGACGATGACCGACTCCTCGAGCAGCGTGCGCCACAGTGTCTTGATGGACCCGTGGATCAAGTCCGAACGGTCGTACGTCGGCACGATCCGGACGCCGGCCTGCAGCGCGGGCGCAATCTCGGCGATCCGCTGCTTGACGCCGTCGATCACCCGCAACGCGTTCTCGCCATAGCGCATCACCACGACCCCGCCGACGGCCTCCCCTCTGCCATCCCTTTCAGCGATCCCGAGCCGCAGGTCGGGTCCGATCGTCACCCGGGCCACATCGCCGACCCGCACCGGGCGGCCATCCCTCCCGACGCCGACCGCGACCTTCCCGATGTCGCCGACTCCACGGAAGTAGCCGAGCCCGCGGATCGCGTAGTCCGAGCCCGCGACTTCCACGGTGCGCGCCCCGACGTCCTGGTTGGCCCCGCGCACCGCGGCGATGACCTCGCGAGCCGTCACCCCGTAGCCAAGGAGCCGGGCCGGGTCGAGCAGCACCTGGTATTGGCGCACGAAGCCGCCCAGACTCGCGACCTCGGCCACGCCCGGCACGGACTGGAGAGCGTAGCGCACCTGGAAGTCCTGGATCGAGCGGAGCCGGTCGGGCGAGTAACCGGGACCCTCGAGCGCATACTGATAGACCCAGCCCACGCCGGTGGCATCCGGCCCGAGCCGAGTCTTGGCACCGGCGGGGAGCCGGCTCTGAATTGCGTTCAGGTACTCGAGCACGCGGGAGCGCGCCCAGTAGAGATCGGTCCGGTCCTGGAAGATCACGTAGACGAACGACGAGCTGAACATCGACTGGCCCCTTACGACTTTCACCTTGGGGACCGCGAGGAACGTAGTGAGCAATGGGTAGGTCACCTGGTCCTCGACGACTTGGGGCGCCTGGCCCGGGTAGTCGGTGTAGACGATCACCTGAGTATCCGAGAGATCCGGGATTGCATCCACCGGCATCGTGCGGAGCAGGAACACGCCGGCGACGAGCACGAAGATCGCGCCGAGCGCCACGAGCTCGCGGCGCTTGATGGACCACGCGATGAGTTTCTCAATCATGGGCGCCTCCGGACCGTATCCGTGCCGGGCATCCCCCGCATCCCGCTTCCCGTATCCCGCTTCCCGGTCTCCATCCCGCCCATGTTTAGCCCCATCCCCATTTGCAGCATGAGTCCTTGAATCGCTGCGGCGAGGTTCGACTCCGAGTCGAGCAGGAACGTCGCCGAGGCCACGACTTCGTCGCCGGGCTTCAAGCCCTCGACGATCTCGACGAGCGAGTCGCCGCGCGCCCCGACACGGACTTCCCGGGGCACGAACCGGCCGTCGCCGCGGTTCACGAACACGAGGTCCTTCGTACCAGTGGGCAGTACCGCCTCGAGCGGCACGCTCACACCGCGCCGGCCCGCCGTCGCGAGCGCCGCCGTCGCGTACATTCCCGGGCGCAAGGCGCCGTCCCCGTTCTCCACCGCCACGCGGGCCGTCAGGGTGCGGGTCTTCTCGTCGAGCTGCGGGTAGATGAACGTCACCCTTCCGCGAAACGTCCGCCCGGGGAGCGCGTCCACGGTGATCGTCGCCGGAGTGCCGACGCGAACGGCGGCCGCATCCTGCTCGAAGATCGCGACGTCCACCCATAGCACCCGGGCGTCGGCAATCTGGAACAGGTTGTCGCCAGCCTTCACTGCTTGGCCTTCGATGACCATCTTCTCGGTCACTTCGCCGCTCCGCGGGG
>QHTP01000178.1 GCA_003220855.1 Gemmatimonadota bacterium | reverse complement strand
CTGAACGGCGGGACGCTGGCCATCAACTCCGTGTTCGACAAAGACGAAGGGGACATCGGCTACCTGCGGGCGCCGCCGCCGCCGCCGCCGCACCTGCTCGCCTTCAGCGTGGCGCTGCTCGCCGGTGGTCAGCTGCTCGGCTTCGCGCTCCCCCCCGCCTTCCGCTTCGATTACGCGATCTGTCTCGTGCTCTCGATCCTCTATTCCGTGCCGCCGTTCCGGTTCAAGGCGGTAGCCGGCGTGGACTGGGTGATCAACATGTGGGGCTTCGGGACGCTCACGCCGTTCGCCGCGTGGGCCGCCACGGGGCGGCCGCTCGACGTCGGGCACGCCCTGGTGTTGCTCGGCTTCTGCCCGCTGTTTGCGGGGCTCTATCCGCTGACCCAGCTGTATCAGCTGGAGGAGGATCGCCGCCGGGGCGACCTGTGGGTGCGTGCGTGGTTGCTCGTTGTGCCGCTGGCCATGTGGCTCGCCGTGCTCGCGCCCTGGTACGGGCGCCGCGACGGGCTGTCCGCCGCGGCTCACCAGCGCGCCATGTACCGGGCGCTCGGGGTGTGGGCCGTCACCGATCTCGCGGTGCTGCTGGTGTTTGCCCGGTGAGACCAGGCGCTTAGATTTCCGCCAGGTCGGCTTCCAGGCCCCCTTTCTTGAAGGAGACGCGACGCATGTCGGCCACGGCGGCACCTGCGGCTCGGGACCGTTCGGACTTCCGCACCGTCACCACCGGCGGCGCGCTGGTCGGCCTCGTGACGGGGGGGGCGGTCGTGCTGGTCGTGGCCGCGTCCCGCACGCTCGCGGGCGGCGCCGTCCGGGGTGGCGTCGAGGCTCTGCTCGTGCTCGCGGCGGCGGTCGTCGTCGCGTTTTTCCCAGCGCAGTGGACGGCGGCGCGCGGAACCGACGGCATCGCCGGCGCGGCGGCGGTGGGTCTGGTGGGGACGGTCGTATTTAGCGCGATCGACATTGTGCTGCTCCGGCCCTTCAAGGCCTACCCCTGGACGTGGGACGCGATCGGAGGCGGCAGCACGTGGTGGTACCTCCCGGTGTGGTGGATGCTGGGCACCTTCCTCGCCTGGATGGGCGGCCTCGTGACGGCGGGCCAGGCCGCCCGGGGAGGGGGAGCGGGGGAGGCGACGCTCGGCCGCTCTGCGCTGCCCGCCGTCGCCGGCACGGTCGTCGTGGCGGCGATCGCCAGGCTAGCGGGCCTCGCCGTCTCGCTCCCCGCAGCCACCGGCGGTGCGTTCACCATCGTCCTCGCGGCGCTCGCCCTCGTCGCCCTCACCCGCAAGGGATAGCGGGTCGGACGGGCGACGTGCCCCGCTGGCTCGCCCATCTGCTGGTCGTCGTGGGGTGGCTGCTCACGCCCGTGCTGGCGTGGGCCGCGTCCTACGTCGGCCTGTGGGCCGGCGCCCTGATCGCCACCCGTTTCACCAATCCCCTGACGATGCTCGCCGTGGCCGGTGCCGCTGCTGCGCTGAGCGGCTTCACGTCCCTCGCCCTCTGGGTGCGCTTCATGCGCCGGGTGCCGCACCTCCTGTCGCACCACATGGCCCCGCGCACGTCGGAGGAGCAGCGCGCTGTTGCGGCCGCTGATTGAACGCGCGTGGCTCGGGGCGCTGCTCCTGCCCGCGATGCTCGCGGGGCAGGGACGCGGCGTGGAGCTCCATCTGGGCCGCTGGTACAACGGCAATCGCGCCGACGTGTACGAATTCCGCACCAGCTCGCCCCTGGGGGGACCGTTCACGCACGGGTTCGGCGCGTCGGTGCTCGTGAACGACTCGCTCGGCCGGCGACGCGCCTTCTACGGGCTCGGGTACGAGGTCCAGGCGTGGCGCGGTCGAGCCACGCTCGGACCCTATACACTCGCCGGCGTGGCGCTCGGTCTCTCGACCGACCCCGGGACCCAGGAACTCGCCGCTCAGTGGAGCGTGGGTGGGGGCGTCGAATGGCGGCCGCTGGGATGGCTGGCGGTCGGGACGGAGGTCCGCTACCGGCTCGAGGACCGCGGGCCACGCGGGTTTTGGAACCCGCGCAGCGACGCGCGCACGGGCGTGAGCGCGGTGTTCGGCGTCTCGGTGGGAGGTGGCAGGCGCGAGGGGGGACGGGGGCGGGGCGGGTACGGCGGTCCGCCCGAGCTCCCGCCCCCAGCGCCACCCACGACGATCAGCGGCAACGCCGGCGACGTGGTCCAAACGGCCATCGAGTCCCTCGGGACGCCGTACATCTGGGGCGGGACGGCGGACAACGGGTTCGATTGCTCGGGACTGATTCAGTACGCCTACGGCCAGCACGGCATCCGTCTGCCGCGCATGAGCCGCGATCAGGCCCGCGCCGGCGCCGAGGTCGCCCCGGTCGTGGACGCGCTCCGCCCCGGGGACGTGCTGCTGTTCTCCACGCGTCCCGGAGCTGGCGTGACGCACGTCGGGATGTACGTCGGGGAGCTCAAGTTCATCCACAGCTCGGGCCAGGGTGTGAGGCTGTCGCGGCTCGATCCCCAGGATCCGGCGGGCGCCTACTGGCTGGATCGGTGGGTGGGGGCGCGGCGCATCATCCCATGAAGCGTGCCACGACGCCACGACGCCACGTTGCAAGTCGGCCCGCCTGGACGCGTCTTTTCGTGCAACTGGGCGTCGTGGCGTCGTGCAACGGTTTCATGGCCTGCGCCCCCGCCACCCGCTACGAGGCCCCCGACGCGCTGCGCGGCTATGAGATCCTCGTCACGAGCCAGGATTCGCTCGCTCGGGGGATCGCGCAGGGGCTCGCGCGGCGAGGCTTCCGGGTCCGGACCCACATCCGGGGCGGGAGCCGCGCGACCGCGTATCTCTTCGCGTTCATCTTCCGGGAGACCGAGCCTCCGGCGCTCACCTGGTTGCACGTGCGCCTGGCCGACACGCGGACCGGGGCGATCGTCGCCGCGGTGTCGGCGCCGCTCGACTCGCTGGGCGCAAGCGCCGGGGAGCGGGCCCGCGCGATCGTGGACTCCCTGGCGGCGAACGCGGCGTTGCGGCGCGCCGTCTCACCCACTTGACATGGCCAGGCCACGAGGAGAGATTCCGCGCAGTTGATTTGGCACTCGTGGTGGTAGAGTGCTAACGCTATTGTCCCATATGTACTTATGACCACTGCTATCGAAGGTGGAGGGCTGGCACATGGCAACCGCAACGGCAGCGAAGACGAAACTCAAGGTTTACCCGCTCGCGGATCGCGTGGCCATCCGGCCGATGGAGGAGACGGAGACGATGAAGGGCGGTCTCTACATCCCCGACACGGCCAAGGAGAAGCCGATCCAGGGTGAGGTCATCGCGGTGGGTCCCGGGCGCCGGGAAAAAGGGGATGTGGTGCCGATGGAGCTGAAGGTCGGGGACCGCGTGGTGTACGGCAAGTACAGCGGCACACAAGTCGAGCTCGAGGGTGAAGAGATCATCCTCATCAAGGAAGCCGACGTCATCGCCAAGCTTGGTTGAAGCTTAGGAGGAAACGAACATGGCTGCAAAGCAATTGGAATTCAACACCGAGGCCCGCGCCCGCCTGAAGCGGGGCGTGGACCAGCTGGCCGAGGCCGTC
>QHTP01000159.1 GCA_003220855.1 Gemmatimonadota bacterium | reverse complement strand
CCCCGCGCGCCCCGCTGCCGCCGGGTCGCTGCCGTTGCCGGCCGGCGCCGCCGACGTCGTAGCGCAGCTCACGCGCGACCCCACCGGCCCCGCCGTCGGCGACCTGCTGGCAGCGCTGGTGCATCACGCCGAGCTGGCGCTCAAGCAGCGCCGGCCCGATCAGCTGTTGGGCGTGATCACCGGGATCGTCCGGCTCGAGGAGAGCGTCCCGGAAGCCAGCGGTGTGCGTCGCCAGTACGCCATCGCGCTGCGCCGCGTCTACACCAAGACGGCGCTGGACGCGCTGGTGCGTCTCCTGTCGGAGCCCAAGTACCGGGCCGACGCGGTGGTCGCGTTGCGGCGGGGCGGCGCGGGGGGGGTGGAGGTGCTGATGGATCTGCTGGTGGCGGCGCCTACGATGGACGAGCGACGCTCTGCCTTCGACGCCCTGCGGCACATGACCGAGGGCACCGAGCAGCTCGTCCACGCCCTCGAGCACCGCGAGTGGTTCGTGGTGCGGAACGTCGCGGAGCTGCTGGGCGAGCTCGGGATAGACGACGCCGTCCCCGCGCTGGCGCGGCGGCTGGAGCACGAGGACGAGCGGGTGCGCAAGGCCGTGGCGCTGGCGCTGGCCAAGATCGGGACGCGGGCGGCGGTGGAGCCGCTGCGCCGGGCGCTGCACGATCCGTCGCCGGAGGTGCGGATGCAGGTCGCGTTGGGGATCGGCGGGCAGAAGTCCGCGGCGCTCGCCATGCCCCTGGTCGTCGCGATGGACGAGGAGAAGGACGAGGCCGTATTGCGCGAGCTGATCCTCGCGTTGGGCCGCATCGGCAGCCCCGACGCCGTGCAGGCCCTGATCAAGTGCTCGCAGCCCGCGGGACGGATCTTCGGACGCAAGGCCGCGTCGCTGCGTCTGGCGGCGGTGGAGGGGCTCCGGCTCGCCGCGACGCCGGCGGCGCGCGGTACGCTCGACGGCCTCGCAGACGACGGGGACAAGCAGGTGCGGGCGGCCGCGCGGGCCGCGGTCAGCGAGTTGGGGCGGAAGCGGCGCGGCTAGGCTCGCGCGTCAGGTGGGAACGAAGCTGACGTTGGGGTCGAGCCGCCGGGCGAACGCCGCGAGCAACCGCGCCGCCCGCTCGAGATCGTCCCGCGCTACCATCTCGTTCGGGCTGTGCATGTAGCGGTTGGGGACGCTCACCAGCCCCGTCGGGATGCCCCGCAGGGCGTTGTAGATCGCGTCGGCGTCCGTGCCGGTGTCGTGAGGCGCCGCCTGGATGCTGTAGGGAATCTTCTCCTCGTCTGCGCACGCGACCAGCATCTCGAAGACCACCGGACTCACCGCCGAGCCGCGCGCCAGCACCGGACCGCCCCCGAGCTTGTGCTCGCCGGCACGCTTCTTTTCCGCCCCCGGCCAGTCGGTCGCGTGGGTGACGTCCACCACGAGCGCGACATGCGGATCGATTCCCACGGCGCTGGTGCGCGCGCCGCCGCCCGTCCAGGCGATCTCCTCACGCGTCGTGGCGACCGCGAACACGCCGGCGCGCTTGGGTCGGTCCGCGGCGAGCAGACGCAGCGCCTCCGCCACCACGTACGCGCCGATGCGGTTGTCGATGCTGCGCGACACGATGCGGCCGTTGGGGAATTCCTGCACCCCCGCGTCGAGCACCGCGGCGTCGCCCACGCGCACCCGCTCGAGCGCCTCCGTCTTGCTGGTGGCGCCGATGTCGATCCAGAGGTCCGTGATCTTCGAGACCTTGTCCATGTCCTCGCGCTTCATCAGGTGCACCGCCTGCTTCCCGATGACGCCCCGGACGGCTCCCTTCGGTCCCGTGATCACCACGCGTTGGCCCACCAGCACCTGCGAGTCCCACCCTCCGATGCCGGCGAAGTAGAGGTACCCCTCGTCGTCCACGCGGGTGATCTGGAGGCCGATCTCGTCGATGTGGCCGGCCAGCATGAGGCGGGGCGTGCCTTTGGCGTTCAGCGTCGCGACCGAGTTGCCGTGCACGTCGGCCGTCACCTGATCGGCGAACGCCTTGACCTCCTCCCGCCAGACACGGGCGGGCGCCGTTTCGAACCCGGATGGCCCGGGGGTGTCGAGCAGTCGTTTCAGGAAGGCGAGGGTATCGCGCGTCATGGCGTGGAGGGGATTGGTGTCGAGAGACGTACGCGCAGCCGGCGCCGCACACTGTCGGCCGCCGCGCCCGTCGCGACGGTCGGTTGCGGACCGACGCGCACCGGGACGGCGGAGACGCGCATCCGGTGGTCGGGGGCCACCGCGACGCGGAGAATGGCGGACAGCTGCGTCCGTGGGTCGCTTTGCACGAACACGAAGTTACCGAGCGATTGCACGATCGGCTTCCCCCGGGACCAGACCACCGGCTGCAGCACGTGTGGGTGGTGGGCCAGCACGAGATCCGCGCCGGCGTCGACCAGCCCGTACAACAGGTCGCGATGATAGTCGGGCGGCTCGTCCGCGTACTCCCTGCCGCCATGCACGCTCACCACGATGAGGTCCGCCCGGCCGCTCGCCTTGAGCGCACGGATCGCGGGGTAGATCCAAGTGGTGTCGCCCCACGCCACCCAGTTGGCGCCGGCGTGCTTGTAGAAGCTGTAGGGCGCCGGGTTCCAGGCGCGCGTGACCGCGAAGAACGCCACGCGCCAGCCGCGGCGCTCGAGGATCACCGGCTGCTCCGCCATGTCGCGCCCGAATCCCGAGCCGACGAAGCGTACCCCCGCGCGGGTGAGCTGCCGCATGGTCTCCTCAGCGGCGGGCTGCCCGCCGTCCCAGGCGTGGTTGTTCGCCGTGCTCACGATGTCGAATCCGGCGCGCGCCAGGGCCATGGCGGCGACGGGGGGGGCCGCGAACACGGCGCCCGAGTCGGGGACGGGCGACGCAGCGGAGGCGATCGGGCTCTCGAGGTTTCCGAAGGTGATGTCCGCTCCGCGCAGCGACTCGAGCAGGGCCCGGAAGGGATAGAGCGTGTCACCCTCCAGGCCAGCCCCGGCGACGCGCCGGTCGAGGTTCAGGTCCCCCACCGCGCACAGCCGCAGCGTGTCGCGGGGCTGCTGCGACGCCACGGTCCACGAGAGCAGCAGCGCCCCGATCACGTGATCAGGAGAACCTCGCTCGAGCAGTCAACCGATCATCAACCGGGCCAGGATCTCGGCCACATCGACGAGGCGCGGTCCGGGACGGGACGTATAGGCGCTGCCGTCGATGAACTCGACCCGGCGGCGGAGCAGCGCCCGCGCCGCGCCGCCGCGCACGGCGTCGAGCTCGACCCGGGCGCGCGCGACGTCGAACCCGCACAGGGCCACCAGCACCAGATCGGGCTCGAGCGCCGACAGGTCCGCCCACGAGCGTTGCCGCGAGGGCTCACCCGGCGCGCCGGCCACGTCCGTGCCGCCCGCGAGCTCCACCAGCTCCGGGACCCAGTGCCCCGCCACGTACGGAGGATCGACCCATTCGAGCACCAGCACCCGAGGCCGCTCCCGAGCCGCCGCATGCCGGGCCGCGGCGCGCCGCAGCCGGTAGCGCAATCCCGCCAGCAGCTCCTCGGCCTCGTCCCGCAGCTCCAGCGCCTCCCCCAGTTTGGCGATGTCCTCGAGCACGCCGTCCAGGGTGTGGGCGTGCAGCGTCACGACCCACGGAATCGGGATCAGCGTCGTCACGACGCGCGCGAGGTCGGCCTGCCCGATCGCGCAGACCTCGCACACCGACTGCCCGATCAGCACATCGGGGCGCAGGTGCGCCACGAGCTCGACATCCACCTCCACGGTGGGAACTCCCGTGCGCCTCGCCTCCGCCACCGCACGGTCGATCGTGCCCGATGGGAGCGCCGGGTCGATCCGGCTGCGCGTGATGCGGGGGAGGGAACGCACCTGGGGCGGGAAGTCGCATTCGTGTGACACGCCCACCAGCTGACCCATCGCGCCGAGCGCGGATACCATCTCGGTCGCGGCGGGGAGCAACGACACGATGCGCATGCCGAAATGTAGAGCGAGACATCACTGCGGGCGTAGGGCGACCCGGTAGAGCACTGCCCCCAGCGCCGCGAACAGCCCAAAGGCCAGCGCGTTCGAGCCGGCGAGACCGCCGAGCGCGTGGAATACAGGCAGCTTCTCGGCGAGCGCGTCCGCCGAGCCGAACACGCCGGCGAATGCCGCCAGCACGATGCCGCAGATGGCCCCCCCCGCTATGAGGCCGCTCGCGAACAACACGCCCGGTCCCGATTCGACGTCCGCAATCGACTGCTGCTTGACGTGAGCACGGCGCTCGATCAACCAGCGCACGATGCCGCCGGCGAACATGGCCGAAGAGGTGGAGATCGGGAGGTACACGCCCACGGCGACGGGCAGCGCCTGCACCCCCATCAGCTCGATGGCGATGGTGATGAACACCCCCAGCAGCACCAGGGCCCACGGCAGCTTGTGGGTGAGGATGCCGTCGGTGATGAGGGCCATGATGGTCGCTTTGGGCGAATCGAGGCGGGGGATGACCCGGCCGCGATAATCGCGGATGCGACCGCCGATCCCGGGGTCGAGCACGTAGCGCAGCTCGTGCGTCTTCGGATCCATGAGGTACTTCCCCGCCGCGACGCCCTGGGTGACGACGTAGACCCGGACGACCTGGTAGGTGGCATGGTCGACCGAGTCGCCGCCCGCGACGCGGAATTCCGACATCGTGGCCGGAAGCACCTCGACCGGCGCCCGGCCGCCCGCCGGGGGCGTCAGCGACTGGGCGCTGAAGGCCGCGTGGGTTTCGGGCACCGGGTAGGTGTAGGCGCGGTTGAGCAGCGTGAGCGTCCAGCCGACGGCCAGTGCCGAGGCGAGGGCACCGACGAGGATGGCGATCTGCTGGCGCCGCGGCGTCGAACCTACGAGGAAGCCGGTCTTCAAGTCCTGCGACGTGTTGCCCGCGTTCGCCGTCGCCACGGCGACGACCGCGGCGATGGAGATCGCCTGCACGCGGTGGTCCACGCCGGTCCAGCCGATCGCGACGAAGATCAGGCAGGTGCCGAGCAAGGCGGCGATCGTCATGCCGGAAATCGGATTCGCCGAAGACCCGATCTGCCCGGTGACGCGGGAAGACACGGTGGCGAAGAAGAATCCGAAGATCACGATCAGCACCGCGCCCAGCAGATTCACGCCCAGCTGCGGCAGCAGGGTGAGGACGATGGCGAGCGCGATCGAGCCGCCGACCGTGAGGGAGATGGGGAGATCGTCCTCGGTGCGCGGCCGCGTCATCGTCTGGCTCAGGCCGGAGCCGCGCAGGTCCTTCAGGCTCGAGGCGAAGGAGCTGACGATGGTGGGGAGCGAGCGGGCGAGCGCGATGATCCCGGCCGAGGCGACGGCGCCGGCCCCGATGTAGAAGACGAAGCTGGAGCGGAGGTCGCCCGGAGTCATGTCGCGGATCAGCTTGACCGCCGGAAACCCGAATGGCTCCGTGAGGCCCGAACCGACCAGTTTGATGGCAGGGGCGAGCACCAGGTAGGCGAAGCAGCCGCCGGCGAAGAGATACCCGGCGATGCGCGGGCCGATGATGTAGCCCACGCCCATGAGCTCGGGGGATGTCTCGGTGAACACGGCGGCGCCGGGATAGAAGCCGAGGGCCTTCCCGGGCACGTCGGGCCAGAGCTTGAGCCCGCCCATCAGGAACTTGTAGACGAAGCCGACGCCGAACGCCTGGAAGACGCGCTTGGCCTGGAGGCCGCGCTCCTCGCCGGCGATGAGCACTTCCGCGCAGGCGGTGCCCTCCGGATAGATCAGCGTGTCGTGCTCCTTGACGATCAGCGCGCGGCGCAGCGGGATCATCATCAGCACGCCCATGAGCCCGCCGACCGTCGCGAGCATCGCCACGCGACCGATCTCGAGGTCGTAGCCCATCAGGAGGACGGCCGGAATGGTGAAGACCACGCCGGCGGCGACGGAGTCGCTGGCCGAACCGGTGGTCTGCACGATGTTGTTCTCGAGTATCGAGGTGCGGCCGAGGGCGCGAAAGATCGTGATCGAGAGCACCGCGATCGGGATGGAGGAGCTCACGGTCAGCCCGATCTTGAGTGCCAGGTAGACGCTCGATGCACTGAAGATGAGCCCGAGCACCACGCCCAGCAGCAGCGCGCGCGGGGTCAGCTCGGCCGGGAAGTGGGTCGCCGGGATATAGGGGTCGTGGGCGGGCATAGGGCGGAGAATGTGAACCCGGAGGGGAACCCGGGCTAGGGCCGCCGGGGTAGTCAGGCCCGGTGACTTGGGACACCCTCCTTCCGAATCTCCAGCGGGCCCTTGGCGGGCGATACGTGCTGGAACGGCGCCTCGGCCACGGCGGCATGGGTGTCGTCTATCTGGCGCGCGAGGTGAGCCTCGAGCGCCGCGTCGCCATCAAGCTGCTCACTCCCGACCGGGCCCTGCAGCCCAACGCCAAGCAGCAGTTCCTCCAGGAGGCGCGGACCGCAGCGCAGCTCTGGCACCCGGGCATCATCCCGATTTTCGCCGTGGACGAGGTGCGCGACTTCGTGTTCTTCGCCATGGCCTACGTGGAGGGCCAGACGCTGGGGCAGCGCGTGCGTGGCGATGGTCCGTTGAGCTACACGGCGGTCGCGCGCATGCTCGAGGAGGTCGCGCGCGCCCTCGACTACGCGCACGGGCGCGGCGTGGTGCATCGCGACGTGAAGCCCGACAACATCCTGATCGAGCTCAAGAGCGGCCGGGCGCTGGTCTCCGACTTCGGCATCGCACGCGTGAACGGGGGCGGAAGCACGGACCCGCGGCGGGTGGTTGGGACGGCGGAGTTCATGAGCCCGGAGCAGGCCGTGGGCGGGCCGGTGGACGCGCGCAGCGACCTGTACTCGCTCGGCGTGGTAGGCTTCTTCGCCCTGTCGGGCCGCCTCCCGTTCGACGGGCCCGATGCCATGACGGTGCTCGCCCGGCACGTCACCGATCCGCCGCCGCCGGTCGCGTCGTTCGTCCCCGGGGTCCCGGACCGCCTGGCCGAGGCGATCGACCGCTGTCTCTCCAAGGATCCCGCCGCGCGCTACCCCAGCGGCGAGGCCTTCGCCGCCGCCGTCGCCGCGGCGCTCGACCGGCGCACCGCGGTCGCCGTCCGCGCGTTCATCACCGAGGCGCGCCAGCTCTCGACGGCGACTCTCCTGTATGGCGCGTTCGCGAGCATCGCGCTCCCGCTGCTGGTGCTGCGGTTCCTCGAAGGGCGCGATGCGCAGCCTCGTGCCGCGGCGATCGCCGTCGCGGTCGCCATCCTGGCGGCGCCGATCGCCGTGATGCTGGCGCGCGTGCGGCGCCTGGTCCGGGCGGGCTTCGGACACCGGGACTTGACCGACGCGCTGCGGGCGGGACTGTTCCAGCGACGCGAGGAGCTGGCGTTTCTCTATGGGGAAGGACCGTCGCGGCTCGAACGGGCGTCGCGCCGCGTGTGCTACCTGGCGCTCGCAGCCGCGGCGGGTGTGGTGGTCGCACTGGAGCGCACCCCGGCGCTCGCATCCCTGGCGCTCGTCCCGATGGTATGGGCCGCCGCCGCCATCCTGGCTTTGCTCGCCGCGGTCGTGGCCCGGGGCCGCACGGAGCATCGCACGGACCCCAAAGGCCAGCGGCGGCTGCGCTTCTGGAGCGGCCCCCTGGGGCGCTGGCTGTTCGCCCTGGCTCGACTGCGTCTCACGGTCACGCCCCCACCGGGCGCGCCCGGTGCCTGACGCCAGACAGCCGCCGCTCGGCTTCCTGCAACAGGTCCTCGGTCTTACAGAACGCGAATCGCACCAGCCGTCGTCCCAGCTCCGGGCGGCTGAAGAAACTCGATCCGGGAACGGGAGAGACGCCGATCTCCTTGGTGAGCCAGACGGAAAACTCGTCGTCGGGCAGCGGCGAGATACCAGAGAAGTCGGCCAGCACGTAGTACGCGCCCTGCGGCGGCGTGCAGCGGAAGCCCGCGTCGACGAGGGCACGACACAACAGGTCGCGCCGGGCACGGTACTGGCGGGCGAGCGTCGCATAGTAGTCGTCGCCCAGCGTCTCCAGCCCCACGGCGATCGCCTCCTGCAGCGGCGCGGGCGCCCCGACGGTCAGGAAATCGTGCACCTTGCGGATGGCATCGCTCGTGGCCGGCGGGGCGACGATCGTTCCCACGCGCCACCCCGTCACGCTGAACGTCTTCGACGCGCCGCTGATGGTGATGGTGCGCTCGCGCATCCCGTCGAGCGTCGCGATCGGGATGTGCTCGCCTTCGTAATAGATGTGCTCGTAAATCTCGTCGGTCACGGCGTAGGCGTCGTGCCGCCGGCACAGCTGGGCAATGGCCTCGAGCTCCGACCGCGTGAGCACCCGGCCGGTGGGGTTGTTCGGCGTGCAGACGATGATGGCCCGCGTACGGCGGGAGAAGGCGGCCGCGAGCCGATCGAGGTCCAACTCGGCCGCTACCGGCATGGGCACGTACACCGGCTTCGCGCCGCACAGGTTCGCGTCCGGGCCGTAGTTCTCGTAGAACGGCTCGAACACGATTACTTCGTCGCCGGAGTCGACGATGGCGAGCAGCGCCGACGCCATAGCTTCGGTGGCGCCGCACGTCACGGTGATCTCGGTTTCGGGATTCACCGTCATGCCGTACCAGTCGGCGTACTTGCGGGTGAGCGCGTCGCGCAGCCGTTTGGCGCCCCACGTGATCGCGTACTGGTTCACGTCGTCCGCAATGGCGCGCGCGGCGGCTTCCTTTAAGATCTCGGGCGCCGGGAAGTTCGGGAACCCCTGCGCGAGATTGATGGCATCGTGCTCGCTCGCGAGCCGGGTCATGCCGCGGATCACCGATTCGGTGAACCCGTGAGTGCGCCGGGCGGTATGCATTCAGGGGAACTTACAACGAGGAAGCTCGGCGCCCGTCACGGTCCCCACGCTACTCGCGACAACTGTCGTGGAATCAAGAAGTTCGGGCTCACCTCAGCAGCTGCTTCGCGATGGTGTTCAGCTGCATGTTGCTCGTCCCCTCGTAGATCGCGCCGATCTTCGCGTCCCGGTAGAACTTCTCGACCGGGTACTCCTTCGTGTACCCGTACCCGCCGAACAGCTCCACGGCGAGCGACGTCACCCGCTCGGCCACCTGGGCGGCGAACAACTTGGCCATCGCCGCCTGCGTGGTGTAGGGCTCGCCCGCGTCCTCGAGCCGCGCCGCGTTGTACACCATCAGCCGGGCCGCCTCGAGCTCGGTGGCCGCCTGCGCCAGCTGGAACTGCACCCCCTGGAACTCCGCGACCGGCCTGCCGAACTGCTTGCGCTCCTTCACGTACCGGAGGGCCGCGGCGAGCGCCCCCCGGGCAACGCCGATCATCTGGGCGCCGATGCCGATCCGCCCGGTGTTGAGCGTCTCGATGGCGACCTTGTAGCCCATCCCCACCTGGCCCACCAGGTTCGCCGCCGGCACCTCGCAGCCGTCGAGGATCAGCTCGCACGTGCTCGACGCGCGGATCCCGAGCTTGTCTTCCTTCTTGCCGACGGAGAACCCCTTGAACCCGCGCTCCACGGCGAACGCCGTGATGCCTTTGTAGCCCTTGCTGAAATCGCTGTTCGCGAAAATGACGAACAAGCCTGCCTCGGCCCCGTTGGTGATCCACAGCTTGCGTCCCTCGAGGATCCACGTGTCGCCGGCCTCGGTCGCGCGGGTCTGGAGTCCGAACGCGTCCGATCCCGAGTCTGGCTCGGACAGCGCGTAGGCGCCGAGCAGATCGGTCGCGAGCCGCGGCAGATAGCGGTTGCGGAGCTCGTCGCTCGCCCACTTGGTGAGCAGGGCGTTGACGAGCGTGTTTTGCACATCCACGAAGATGGCGAGCGAGGCGTCGACCGCCGACAGCTCCTCGACTGCCAGGACCGTCATCAACATGCTGCCGCCCGCGCCGCCGTGCGCCTCGGGGATCTCGATCCCCATGAGGCCCAGCGCGAAGCACTGGGCGAGCAGGGCCCGATCGAGCGAGGCGGCCTGCTCCATGGCGGCGACGCGCGGACGGACGGCGCGCTCGGCGAAGTCGCGCACGGTGCGGCGGAACAGCTCTTCTTCCTCGGAGAGCGTGGTGAGGGGGGGTGTGGGGTCGGGCATCGCGGTCCCAATCTAGCCGTCGGAGATTCTCCCCGTATTATAGGGTCATGGTCCGTCGCGTCGCCGTCCGACCGACCCTCATCATCGCTTGCGGAGCCTTGGTCGCAGCCGCCGCCCGAGCGACAGCGCAAAGCGCGGCGCTGCTGCGGGGGGTCGTCTACGACAGCCTGATCGGCGCGGCCCCACTCGCGGGCGCCGAAGTCTGGATCGAAGGCACCAATCGCATGGCGCGCACCGATCCCGCCGGGCGGTTCGAGCTGGTCGTGCCCGCGGCCGGTCGCTACACGCTGACCTTCGATGATCCCGTCCTCGATTCGATCGGCCTATCGGCGTCGCCCGTCGTCGTGGAGGTCGCCGCCGGGCGCACCGCCGCAGTCACCCTCGGGACCCCGGGTCCGTCGGCGGCGCATCGCGCCTTGTGTCCCCACGATCCGTGGCGGGAGGCCGGCGCAATCCTCGGGCTGGTGCGTGATGTCGCTGACGGCAGGCTGCTGGCCGACGTCGCCGTGACTGCACACTGGACGACGTACGCCATCGGCGCCGGCTCGGTGCGCGCTGCGCCGGTAAGCGCCGCTGCTCGCTCAGATGCGTCGGGTCGCATTCTGCTCTGCGACCTTCCGACCGACGTCGGGTTGCTGCTGCAGGGCAAGGCGGGCGACGGGCCGACCGGCATGGTCCTCATCGATCTGGCCGGGCGGGCGTTCGCCCGCGCTGACTTGCACCTGGCCGTGACGGCGGCCACCGGGGCCGTCACGGGTGTCGTGGTGAACCAGAGCGGCATTACCGTGCCCGGTGCGGCCGTGGTCGCGGTCGGGACCGACAGCCGGGCCGAGGCGGACGAGGCTGGAGGCTTCGCGCTCAAGAACGTCCCGGCAGGCTCGCGCATCGTCGAGGGCAGGGCGATCGGGTATCCTCCCGCGCGGGTGCAGGTCCGCATCGCGCCGGGCAGGACGCAGCAATTGACCCTCGTGCTGGGTGACTCGGTCCACGTGCTCGAGCCGGTCACGGTGGAAGCGCGCTACCGGCCCTACTTGACGCTGGTCGGCTTCGAGCGCCGCCGCAAGACGGCGCTGGGACACTTTCTCGATACCACCGAGGTCCGCAGCTCCGGGGCCGCGCAGTTCGAGGAGGTATTCCGCATGGTTCCCGGGGTGCAGCTGCGGCCCAACGGGTCGAGCTATCTGGTGGAGCTGCAGCGGGGGCAAGGCCAGATCACCAATCCCCAGCTGGCCAACTACTGCCCTCCCTCGTACTTCATCGACGGCGTGTATTTCCCGCTCCCGCCGGTAGAGACTCCGTCGGTGCCCGTCGCGCCGGAAGAGATTCTTGCGATCGAGATCTATTCCAACCTGTTCAGCGCCCCGCTGCAGTACCAGCGGCTGAAC
>QHTP01000272.1 GCA_003220855.1 Gemmatimonadota bacterium | reverse complement strand
GGCGCATCGCGATCTCCTGAGCGCGGAGCATCTTCCGGATGGTCTCGGGCCACCACGATCCCGCTTTCACGGTCGCATCGTTTGCGACGACGACCACGGGCCGCCCCGCGATCCGTCCCATGCCAGTGACCACACCGGCCGCCGGCGCCTGGCCCTCGTACTGATCCCACGCGACGAGCAATCCCACCTCGAACCACTCGGCGCCCTGGTCGAGCAGCGCCGCCACCCGCTCGCGCGCGGTGAGCTTCCCCTGCTCGTGCTGGCGCCTCATCTTGTCCGGTCCGCCGCCCTGCTCGAGCTGCTGCTGCAGCTCGCGGTACTGCGCGGTGAGGCTCTTGAGCCTGCTCAAGGGCGCGCGTCAGGCTGAGACATGTTCCGCCGCCCACTCCTCGATGTACTTGACGAGATCCGACGTTGGCGTCCCGGGTCCGAACAACCGGCCGATCCCTTGCTTGCGCAACGTCTCCATGTCCTCCGGAGGAATGATCCCGCCGCCGGTGACTAAGACGTCGTCACGCCCGGCTTCGACGAGCAGCTGCTTCACGCGCGGAAACAGGGTGAGATGCGCGCCCGACAGGATCGACAGACCCACCACGTCCACGTCCTCCTGCACGGCCGCCTGCACGATCATTTCGGGCGTCTGGTGCAGCCCGGTGTAAATGACTTCCATGCCGGCGTCGCGCAGGGCGGCGGCCACGACCTTTGCGCCGCGGTCGTGCCCGTCCAATCCGGGCTTTGCCACCAGTACCCGGATCGGGCGCCTCGCGCCTGCCATCAGCGACGGAACCGCAACAGACCGGCGAGCCCGTCCACGACGCGGCGTGCCCGGTCGTCGTAGATGACGTCCACCTGGACGCGCTGGGTGAGCGCTTCCTCGATGGCATCGTCGATGCGCAAGTCGTCGTCCCGGCCGTCCGCGACCAGGGTACGCACCTGGCCGCGTTCGAGCGCCTTGAGCGTGGCATCGATGCCGTTCACGGCCCAGCCGCTGCCGACGCCTTCCCGGACCGCCTCCGCGTGCGCGCGCTCCCAGGCGCGCTCGCGCTCCTCGCGCAGCGCCAGGGCCGCCTCCCGGACCTCGGCGGCGGCCACGCGCTTGGGATTCACGCGCACCACGCCGAGCACGAGGTCGTGGAGGTAGGTGTGCAGGTGCGGCAGCAGCGCCGCCGCGTCCACGCCGATCCCCGCGGCCACGAGCCCCGCGAGCGGGCGCTGCGTGTGGATCTGGAAGATCCGGTCGGCTACCTGGGCGTAGTGCCGCTGCTTCTCCTCCCGGATGCGCATGTGGTAATTGTGCTCGCCGAAGCCGCCCGCGAGCACGCTGCCCTTCTTGGCCTGCCGTTCGCCGTGGAACTTCCCGGAGCGCGTGGCCAGCGCCGTGAGGCTGGGCAGCTCGGCGACGTCGTACGCCGTCACCGCGAACAACCGCGCGCTCGCGCGGTCGCACGCGACCACCAGGATCGTGCCGAACTCCTCCTCGAGGGCGACCAGCTCGCGCACCAGGGGCACCGGGGCGACCGCCAGACGCGACCGGTGCACATGGGGGAGCGGGAGGATCTCGAACAGGTCGAGCCCGCCGCCCACGAACAGCGCGATGCCGCGCGCGGCCGGGAGGCGGCTCGGCTCCTCGAAGTAGCGCCGCAGGCCGTCCAGATCCGCCCGGACGCTCTCGCGCTGCGCGTGGTCCAGGGGGCGACGCTCGAGGTCGGACGCGACCTGCTTGACGCGGTTCTTGATCTTGATCAAGTACTTGGCGCGCGCCTTGTCGCGCGGCTCGAGCTTGAGGTAGCAGGAGACGACCTGGTGCGGACCGGGCTGCAGGCGCGAGAGGCGCTCGACGGCCCCGCGCACGGCGCTCTCGCTGGCGGACACGGGCAGGGCGGTCATGTCCTAGAAGAACACCGGCTCGCGGTAGGCGCCGTACACGCGCTCCAGCGCGTGCCTGATCTCGTAGAGCGTGCAATAGGCGCGGGCGCAGTCCAGCATCGGTCCGATCACGTTGCGCTCCCCGAGCGCCGCCTGGCGCAGCGCTTCCAGGCGCTCGCTCACCAGCGCCGCGTCGCGCTCGGCGCGCAGCCGCGCGAGGCGACGCCGCTGGAGGCCCTCGGCGTCGGTCGAGACCTTGAGGATCTCGACTGGGTGGTCGTCCTCGCTCACGAAGTCGTTCATGCCTACGATCACGCGGCGGCCCGCTTCGACGTCGCGTTGAAACTCCGCCGCCGAGCGGGCGATCTGGCGCTGGAACCAGCCGCTCTCGATGCCCTTCACGACGCCGCCGACCGAATGGATCTCGGCGAACAGCGCTTCGGCTTCGCGCTCGAGCTGGTCGGTGAGCGACTCGAGGTAGTACGAGCCGCCCAGCGGGTCGATCACGTCCGCCACGCCGGTCTCGTGGGCGATGATCTGCTGCGTGCGCAGGGCCAGTCGCACCGCCTCTTCCGTGGGGAGCGCGAGCGTCTCGTCGAGCGAGTTGGTGTGCAGCGACTGCGTACCGCCGAGCACCGCCGCCAGCGCCTGGTAGGCCACGCGCACGACGTTGTTCGTCGGCTGCTGGGCGGTGAGGGTGACGCCGGCGGTCTGTGAGTGGAACCGCATCATCCACGAGCGGGGGTGCTTGGCCCGAAAGCGCTCCCGCAGGTGTCGCGCCCAGATGCGCCGCGCTGCCCGCAGCTTGGCGATCTCCTCGAAGAAATCGTTGTGGATGTCCCAGAAGAACGAGAGGCGCGGCGCGAACGCATCGACGTTCAACCCGCGCGCCACCCCGCGCTCCACGTAGGTGAACCCGTTCGCGAGCGTGAACGCCAGCTCCTGCGCCGCCGTCGCTCCTGCCTCGCGGATGTGATAGCCGGAGATCGAAATCGTGTTCCAGAGCGGCGCGTGCTCGGCGCACCACTCGAACATGTCCACGATGATCTTGAGGGCCGGCTCCACGGGATACACCCAGGCGTGCTGCGCCATGTACTCCTTGAGGATGTCGTTCTGCACGGTGCCCCGCAGCGCGTCGCTCGAGACGCCCTGCCGCTCGGCCGCGGCCACGTAGAAAC
>QHTP01000271.1 GCA_003220855.1 Gemmatimonadota bacterium | reverse complement strand
CTTCGAGGGTGGGCTGGGACTGCACGACCCGCTTGATCGGCCTGATGGACACAACGCCTCCCGAACGTGAGAAGAACATAGCCCAAACCACGGCCTTGCGCCGGAAGTTCCCGGGTGTCGGGGTCGCGGCCCTGGCGGCGTGTTTCCCGTCGATCTAGCGTTCTACCGGTTGCGGGACGTTGTCGACACCACCGACTCGGGTCTCAGGAGATCGCCATATGCGCACCTGGTACGGACTGGCCACGGCCGTCGTGCTGCTTTCCCTCTCGCCCAACAGCGCCACCGTCAAGACTCGGGAGATCGAGTACCGACAGGGCGAGACCGCGCTGCAGGGATTCGTGGCCTGGGACGACGCCGCGCGCGGCCGCCGGCCCGGCGTGCTGGTCGTGCACGAGTGGTGGGGTCTCAACGAGCACGCGCGCAACCAGGCGCGGCGCCTGGCCGAGGCGGGCTACGTCGGGTTCGCGCTCGACATGTACGGCAAGGGCAAAGTCACCACGCACCCGCAGGATGCGCAGGCGTTCGTGAGCGAGGTGACCAAGGATCCGGCGGTGCTGGCGGCGCGGTTCAACGCCGCGCTGGAGCAGCTGAAGCGCGACCCGCACGTGGACACGACGCGCATCGCCGCGATCGGGTACTGCTTCGGCGGGGCGGTGGTGCTCGGCATGGCGCGCGCCGGTGCGGACCTCGCGGCGGTCGTGACGTTCCACGGCGCGCTCGCCACCACCTCTCCCGCGCAGCCCGGGAAAGTCAAAGCGCGCGTCCTCGTGCTCGCGGGCGGCGCCGATCAGTTCGTTCCGCCCGAGCAGGTGGAGGCGTTCAAGCGGGAGATGCAGGCGGCCGGCGCGCGGTTCGAGGTGACCACCTACCCGGGCGCCAAGCACGGGTTCACCAACCCCGACGCGGCTCAGTACGGCATGCCTCAGCTCGCCTACGATGCCGCGGCCGACCGGGAGTCGTGGGCGGCGATGCTGAAGCTGTTCAAAGAAATCTGGCCCAGCTGAACGGGCGAGTTCAGGAGCGTGTGGTGGCCGATGCCGAGGCGCGCCTCAAGGCAGCGCTCGCGGGTCGCTATGCGATCGAGCGCGAGCTGGGGCGCGGCGGCATGGCCACGGTCTACCTCGCCGACGACGTCAGGCATCATCGCGCCGTGGCGGTCAAGGTGCTGCGGCCCGAATTGGCCGCGTCGCTCGGTCCCGCGCGCTTCTTGCGCGAGGTGGAGATCGCGGCGCGGCTCAACCATCCGCACATCCTCGCGCTGTACGACTCGGGTGAGGCCGACGGCTTCCTGTTTTACGTCATGCCTCACGTCAAGGGTGAGTCGCTGCGCGTCAAGCTCGAGCGCGAGAAGCAGCTGCCGGTGGATGAGGCCCTCGCCATCGTCCGCCAGGTCGCGTCCGCCCTGAGCCACGCGCACGCCCACCACGTGGTTCACCGCGACATCAAGCCGGAGAACATCCTGCTGCACGAGGGGGAGGCGATGGTGGCCGACTTCGGGATCGCCCTCGCGGTCAACGCGGCGGCGGACGAGCGCGTCACCCACACGGGATTCGCCGTGGGGACCCCCGAGTACATGAGCCCGGAGCAGGGAGCGGGGGAACGGACGCTCGATGCCCGGACCGACGTGTACAGCCTCGCGTGCGTGCTCTACGAGATGCTCGCCGGCGAGCCGCCCTACACGGGGCCCACCGCCCAGGCGCTGATCGCCAAAGTGATGGTCGATCCAGTGCCGGCCATCCGTCGGCTGCGCCCCACCGTGCCGCCGGGCGTCGACCAGGCGCTGAGCAAAGGTCTCGCCAAGGCCCCCGCCGACCGCTTCGCCTCGATGGCGGCGTTCACCGATGCCCTCGCCGCGCCGGCGCCGCCCCGCCCGCCGTCCGTGGCCGTCCTGCCGTTCCGGAACCTGAGCGCCGACCCGGAGACCGAGTACTTCGCCGACGGGATCACCGAGGACGTCATCGCGCACTTGTCGAAGATCCGCGCACTCAAGGTGATCTCCCGCACGTCGGTGATGCCGTTCAAGCGGCGCGAGCAGAGCCTCAAGGAGATCGCGGCGCGGCTCGAGGCCGCGACCCTGCTGGACGGAAGCGTGCGGCGGGCGGGCGATCACGTGCGCATCGTCGCGCAGCTCGTCGATGCCGAGACCGACCGGCACCTCTGGGCCGAGACGTACGACCGGCAGCTGACCGACATCTTCGGGATCCAGACCGACGTGGCGCTGCACATCGCGGAGGCGCTCAAGGCCGAGCTGTCCGTCGACGAGCGGACGCGCATCCGCAAGGAGCCGACGAGCGACCTCCGGGCCTATCAACTCTATCTCCTGGGCCGGCATTGGCTGGTGCGCTATACGCCGGCGGCGTTGCGGCGGGCCATCGAGCATTTTCGGGGCGCCATCGCCAGAGACCCGGCGTACGCCCTGGCGTACGCGTCCGTGGCCATGGCCTATGCGGAACTGGCGGAGGGCGGGGCGATGGCGCCGGACACGGCGGCGCGGGAGGCCAAAGAAGCCGCGGCGAACGCGGTCCGCATCGATCCCGACCTGGGCGAGGCCCATTGTACGGTGGCGTACCTCAAGGCCATATGGGACTTCGATTGGGCAGGCGCCGAGGCGGAGTTCAAGCGGGCGTTGGAGTTGAGCCCCAACAGCGCCGACACGTACGACCTGTACGGCCGGATGTGCTCGGCCGTCGAGCGCTACGACGAGGCCATCACCCTCCAACAGCGCGCGCAGGAGCTGGACCCGTTGGCGCACCGGCTCGATGTGGCGACGACGCAGCTGCGAGCGGGGCGCTATGCCGAAGCGGCCCGCGGGGCCGCGCGGACGTTGGAGTTCGATCCCGACCACGAACGGGCCCTGGCCACGCTGGGGTGGGCGCTCTTCAAGCAGGGAATGACGGACGAGGGGGTGGCCGACCTGGAGCGCGCGGTCGCACTCACACCGGGGAACACGCAATGGTTGGCGCAGCTGGGCCAGGCGTACGCGCTGGCGGGCAAAGTCGACCGGGCGCGAGATGTGCTACGGCAACTGGAGCAGCGCGCCCGCGAGCACTACGTCTCACCCTACCACTTCGCCTACGTCTACACGGGGCTCGGCGAGCACGAGCGGGCCATGGACCTGCTGGAGCGCGCCTTCGAGGCGCGTGCGGGCGCGGTGTACGGGATCAAGGGCTCGTTCCTGTTCGGGCCGCTGCGGACGCATCCGAGATTCCAGGCGCTGCTCGGGAAATTGAACCTCGGTCCGTAACACGGCGGCTCGGGCTAGCGTGTCGCGTCGGGCGCTCTGCCCTGGGCCACGACGCGCCGGAACGCCTCGAAGACCCGGTCACACCACCAGGACCGGTGGTCGGTCATCTCCGCGAGCGCCTGTGCGGCCGGTAGCGCCGGGGCATGGGCCCGCGGGTTGGTCAGGGCATCGTAGACGTCCACGATCCCGACGATCTGGG
>QHTP01000270.1 GCA_003220855.1 Gemmatimonadota bacterium | reverse complement strand
GCGGTCGAGCTGGTGGTGGAGGAGCTGAAGCAGATCTCCGCACCCAGCAAGGGGCCGAAGGAGATCGCGCAGGTCGGGACGATCTCGGCGAACAACGATCGGGAGATCGGCAAGATCATCGCGGACGCGATGGAGAAGGTGGGCAAGGACGGCGTGATCACGGTGGAAGAGGCCAAGGGCCTCGAGACCACGCTCGAGACGGTGGATGGGATGCAGTTCGACCGTGGCTACCTGTCGCCCTACTTCATCACCGATCCGGAGAAGATGGAGGCCGTGCTCGAGGACGCCTACGTCCTGGTGCACGAAAAGAAGATCGCGACCATGAAGGACCTGCTCCCGGTCCTCGAGAAGGTGGCGCAGTCGGGCAAGCCGCTGCTCATCATCGCTGAGGACGTCGAAGGGGAGGCGCTCGCGACGCTGGTGGTCAACAAGCTGCGTGGCACGCTGAAGGTGTGCGCGGTGAAGGCCCCGGGCTTCGGCGACCGGCGCAAGGAGCTGCTCACGGACGTTGCGACGGTCACCGGGGGCAAAGTGATCGCCGAAGAGCTGGGCTTCAAGCTCGAGAACACCGGGCTCGACGATCTCGGCCACATCAAGCGCATCCTGGTCGATAAAGACAACACCACCTTGATCGGCGGCAAGGGCAAACAGGCGGACATCCAGGGCCGCATCGGCCAGATCCGCGCGGCGATCGAGAAATCCACGTCGGATTACGACAGGGAGAAGCTGCAGGAGCGGCTTGCGAAGCTGGCGGGCGGCGTCGCGGTGATCAATGTGGGCGCGGCCACCGAGACCGAAATGAAGGAGAAGAAGGCCCGGGTCGAGGACGCGCTGCACGCGACCCGCGCCGCGGTCGAGGAGGGCATCGTGCCGGGCGGCGGCGTCGCGCTGTTGTGGTGCCGGAAGTCCCTCGAGAAAGTCAGGGGCGCCGATGAGGACGAGAAGACCGGCATCGAGATCGTCCGCCGCGCGCTCGAGGAGCCGATCCGGATCATCGTGCAGAACGCGGGTGCCGAGGGCGCGATCGTCGTGGGCAAGGTGAAGGAGTCGGCCAAGCTCAACTTCGGCTACAACGCCCAGACCGACGCGTACGAGGATCTGGTCGCGGCCGGCGTCATCGACCCGACCAAAGTCACGCGCACGGCGCTGCAGAACGCCGCGTCCATCGCGGGACTGCTCCTCACCACCGAGTGCGTGGTGGTGCAGAAGAAGGAGAACGGGAAGATGCCCCCGATGCCCGGCGGCGGTGGCATGGGCGGGATGTACTAAAACAGACGTGGTCACACGCTGTAGCAGTCACGTAGGTCACGCAAGGAGTCGACATGTACGCACGCAATGTGTCCCTGCATCTGAAGGCCAACACGGCCGGTGAGTTTACCCGGACGCTCGAGAAGGACGTCCTGCCCCTGCTGCGGAAGCAGCATGGGTTCAAGGACGAGATTTCGTTCCTCAGCTCGGACCGCTCCGAAGCGGTCGCGATCAGTCTGTGGGATCGGAAAGAGAACGCGGACAAGTATGGCCGCGAGATCTATCCGCAGGTGCTGACGAGCCTGGCGAAGGTGGTGGAGGGAACACCCAAGGTTGAGGCCTACGAGGTGTCGAACTCGACCTTCCACAAGATCGCCGCAAGCAACTAGAGCCGACCGGTCGGTGCGGCCGCTCGTAGCTCCGGTCTGTTTCAAGGCCGACCGATCTGCTCAGGAAAGGGGGGCGGGCGAAGAGTCCGCCCTTCTTTCTCGCCCGTAACGGGATGATGAAGGAGCTCAGCCGGCAGCACCAGGACGAGCAGGGACAGGTTACCAAGGGAGTCCGATGGCACGGATCACACTGCAGCGCCTCGTAAAGCAGCTGGACAAGCTGAAGCCGGAAGCGAACGCGGCAAGGCTCAACACGCGTGACTACGCCCGCCGGCTCGCCCGAATGATCCGACAACTGCGGGAGCGAGGCCTAGACGCTGATCGGGCCGCCGCCACGGTGGCGCTCGCGGAGGCGCTCGAGCGAGGAGCCATCACGGCTCCGGTGAAGGCGAACCCTCACAAGCGGCCTGGGCTGGCGAGATGACGAGGCCCTGACCTTGGCACGACCCACCATCGTCGTAGACAGCGGCATCTGGAAGGTTTATCCCACGGGCCGGATCACCGTTTATGGGAAGGATGAGTTTGGGTTGCTGTTCGAGCTCGGGACTGGCCCCGAGCGCAAGCGGCGCTTCACCCGGTACTCGCCTCTGGAATCCAAGAGTACCGACGCAGCTCTCGCCGAGCTCACTGAACGGCAGCTGCTCGATTTCTTCCACCAATCGCAGCCCGCGTGGACGTCGCCCGAGGGGGGATACGGGGTGCGTTAAACGGAGCCTCCGTAGGGACGCGCCCACAGGGCGGTATCGTCGATCGTCCTTGCGGCAGCGGACGGACTGTTTCATCGCTCTACGTCATCCGGCGCTGGAGTGCGGGATCGTCAGAGCGTGGTGGCAGTGCCAGGACCCGGCCATGTAGCGGCAGCAGGAGGAGGAATAGCGACAGCAGTCATCTTCGGCATCGAGTAGATTCCGGACTCCACCCGGACGACGCCGACACCGACTGGCAGGCAGAGAACAGCGTGCTCGGATGAGCTGGGACGAAACCACGCGATGAGAACGCCGCGCCGTGAAGCTTGCCGTGGCGCCCTGGGCAAGTCGCCTTGGCTGACGCCCTGAGGCTGCTGCTCCGCCCCTTCGGGGGCGGCCGCCGCCCGGAAGCCGAGAAGCCTCTCCGCGCTGAGCTCCTCAGCATCGAGCGCCTGGAGGAACGGGCCAGGGCCCTCGCCGCCAGCTTCACGCTGGCCCGGGACCCGCGCCGCAAGGCCCGCCCATTCTTCTGGCGCCTGGAGGACAACGCCCGGGTGCTGCGCAAGGCCTATCGCGTCCTGGCCGACGATGTCCACCGCGGCGAATTCGTCCCCCCGGCGGCGGAATGGCTCCTCGACAACTTTCACCTCATCGAGGCCGAGATCCGGGGCATCCGGCACGACCTTCCGCGGCAGTACTACTTGGACCTGCCCAAGCTGGCCTCGCGGGAGATGGCCGGCATCGCGCGGGTCTACGCCATGTCCCTGGAGCTGATCCGCCACACCGACGGCCGCCTGGATCGACAGCTGCTCGTGCGCTTCATGGCCGCCTACCAGACTGTGGCTCCCCTCACCATCGGCGAGCTGTGGGCTTGGCCCAGCATGGTCAAGCTCGCCCTCATCGAGAACCTGAGGCGGCTGGCGGACGAGGCGCTCCAGGGCCGGGACGCGCGTCTCACGGCCGACAGCTATCTGGCCCAGATCGCCGGGGCCGAGGATGCGGCGCCCCTGCCGTCCCTACCCGAGGTCCTGGACACGGCCTACGTCGTGCGGCTCCTGCAGCGGAT
>QHTP01000269.1 GCA_003220855.1 Gemmatimonadota bacterium | reverse complement strand
CGGAGTCTCCATGGCCTACCTTAGCCCAGCAACGTCGCGAGCAGGGCCTTCTGGACGTGCAACCGGTTCTCCGCCTCGTCCCACACGCGCGATTGCGGGCCTTCGATCACCTCGCTCGCGACCTCTTCCCCGCGGTGCGCGGGGAGGCAGTGCAGGAAAATCGCCTTCGGGTCGGCGAGCTGCATCAGCTCGCGGTCCACCGTGTAGCCCCGGAACGCGTTGCGCCGCGCTTCGGCCTCCTCCTCTTGCCCCATCGAGGCCCACACGTCCGTGTTCACCACCTGGACGCCCTCGATCGCCTCCTCGGGGACCTCCGTGATCGAGATGCACGCCCCCGCGGCTTTGGCGCGATCGAAGATCCGGCGGCTCGGCTCGTATCCTTCCGGACACGCCAGCCGCAGCTCGAACCCGAGTACCTCGGCCGCCTCGATCCAGCTGTTCGCCATGTTGTTGCCATCGCCCACCCAGGCGATCCGCTTGCCCTCCCATCCACCCAGCGCCTCGCGCACGGTGAAGAGATCGGCGAGTACCTGACACGGATGCGACAGGTCGGTGAGGCCGTTGATCACCGGGACGGTCGCGTGACTGGCCAGCCGCTCCACCTCGCCGTGGTCGAACGTGCGGATCATGATCCCATCCACGTAGCGCGAGAGCACTCGTGCCGTGTCCGGGATCGGCTCCCCTCGCCCGATCTGGATGTCGCGCGAAGAGAGAAACAGCGCCTGCCCGCCCAGCTGATACATCCCCACTTCGAACGACACCCGGGTGCGGGTGCTCGACTTCGCGAAGATCATCGCCAGGGTCTTGCCGGCGAGGGGGGTCTCCCGGTACGCGCCGGCCTTCATGCGGGAGGCGAGGTCGAACAGCCGCAGAATCTCGTCCCGCGAGAGGTCCGGGATGGCGAGGAAGTCGCGCTTGGGGGAGGCCATGGATTCCCCGGGAGGCAAGTCAAAATGACAGTGGACGGCTGCTAATTCTACCTGTGGGGGAATGCCCAGACAAGCTGCCTTATTTACAGAATATAGCGGCGCAGGTCCTCGTCCTCGACGATCTTCGCGAGTCGCTCCCGCACGCGGGCCGCGTCGAACTTGATGCGCTTCTCCGCCAGCTCGGGGAGCTCGAACAGCACGTCCTCGAGCAGGTTGGTCATGACGGTATGGAGCCGGCGGGCGCCGATGTTCTCCATGCGCTCGTTGGCCTTGGCGGCGATGCGGGCGATCTCCTTGATGCCGTCGGCGGTGAACTCGAGCGTTGCGCCCTCGGCGGCGCACAGCGCGGCGTACTGCTTGGTGAGGGCGTTCTCGGGCTCCGTCATGATGCGCACGAAGTCCTCCTCGGTGAGCGGCTGCAGCTCCACGCGGATCGGGAAGCGCCCCTGCAGCTCGGGGATCAGGTCCGACGGCTTGGAGACGTGGAACGCACCGGCGGCGATGAACAGCACGTGGTCGGTGCGGACGTAGCCGTAGCGCGTCTGGACGGTCGAGCCCTCCACGATGGGGAGCAGGTCGCGCTGCACGCCCTCGCGCGACACGTCGGGCCCCACCGTGCCGCGCTCCCCGGCGATCTTGTCCAGCTCGTCGATGAAGATCACGCCGTGGTTCTCGACCCGATCGAGCGCCTCGTTCACCACGTCGTCCATGTCGACCAGCTTCTTGAGCTCTTCGTCGACCAGAATGCGGCGGGCTTCGTGCAGGTGCACGGTGCGGCGCTTCTTTTTCTTGGGCATCATCTCCTGCAGCCACTCGGTGAAGTTGAAGTCCGGGCCCTCCATGCCCTGCGGCGGCTGCATCATCTCGAGCATCGGGAAACCCTGCTGCTGCACCTCGATCTCCACCTCGCGCTCCTCGAGCTTTCCCTCCTTGAGCTGCTGGCGCAGCTTCTCGCGGGTGCGGCGACGGCGCTCCTGCGCCTCGACGTCCCCCTCCACCGCCTTCGCGGTCACGTCGCCCTTGGACGAGACCACGAACAGCGGAGCCTTGTCCCCTCGCCCCTCTCCCTTCTCCCCCGGCGAGAGGGGGGACGGGAGAGGTGGCGTCGGGGTCGGGGGGAGGAGCAGGTCCAGCAGCCGCTCTTCCGCACGCGCTTCGGCTTCGGGGTAGACGTCGTCCTCGCGCTCGCTGCGGACCATGTTGATCGCCACGTCGACCAGCTCGCGCACCATGGACTCGACGTCGCGGCCCACGTAGCCGACCTCGGTGAACTTCGAGGCCTCGACCTTGAGGAACGGCGCTCCCGCAAGGCGCGCCAGGCGCCGCGCGATCTCCGTCTTCCCCACGCCGGTGGGGCCGATCATGATGATGTTGTTCGGCAGGATCTCGTCGCGGATGTCGTCGGGCGCCTGGGTGCGGCGCCAGCGGTTCCGCACCGCGATCGCCACGGCCTTCTTGGCGACTTCCTGGCCCACGATGTAGCGATCCAGCTCGGCCACGATCTTGCGCGGCGGCAGCTCCTCCAGCCAGGGGAGCTGCTCCTCCTGCTCCGGCGCGCCGGCGGGGGTCTTGTCATCGGGGACGCGGGTCGGGCCGGCCATCAGAGCTCCAGAATGGTGATGTGCGCGTTGGTGTACACGCAGATGTCGGCGGCGATTTCGAGCGAGCGCTGCACGATGTCCTTGGGCGAGAGCTTCGACTGCTGCAGCAGCGCCCGTGCCGCGGCGAGCGCGTAGTTACCGCCCGAGCCGATCGCCAGGACGCCGTCGTCGGGCTCGATCAGCTCGCCCGACCCCGAGATCACGTAGCCGTGCTCCTTGTCCGCCACCACGAGCAGCGCTTCGAGGCGGCGCAGCACGCGGTCCGAGCGCCAGTCCTTGGCGAGCTCCACGGCCGCGCGCGGCAGGTTGCCGGGGTAGCGCTCGAGCTTCTCCTCGAACTTCTCGAACAGCGTGAACGCGTCGGCCGACGCGCCCGCGAAGCCGGCGAGGATCTTGCCGCCCTTGAGGGCGCGCACTTTGTTGGCGTTGGCCTTCATCACGGTGTCGCCCAGCGTCACCTGGCCGTCGCCGCCCAGGGCCACGTGCCCGTCGCGGCGCACCGCGAGAATGGTCGTACTATGGATTCGCGTCATGCCCTCGGATGCGCTTGATGGTACACCTTTTTCAACCGTTCCACCGACGTATGAGTATACACCTGCGTGGTCCCGAGCGACGCGTGGCCCAGCAGCTCCTGCACGGCCCGCAGGTCCGCACCCGCGTCGAGCAGGTGCGTGGCGAACGAATGCCGCAGCGAATGCACGTGCAAGTCGCGCCCGCGCGGGAGTGCGCCCAACAGCCGCTTGACCGCGAGCTGTACGCTGCGCGGGGTGAGACGCTTGCCCCGCCGGCCCACGAACACCGCGCGCCGGTCCGCCGTTCCCGCGGCCGCCGCGGCCACCGCGTCGCGATGCCGGAAGTAGCGCCGCAACGCCTGCT
>QHTP01000268.1 GCA_003220855.1 Gemmatimonadota bacterium | reverse complement strand
TGTCCCAGTAGCCGTCGCCTTCCTTATATAGCGCCCCGACGTCTACGCCCAGCTCGAGCAGCAGGCGGAGGCCATCGGTGCTGCCGGTTCCCGCGAACTCCGCGAGCAGTCGGCCTCCCTCCCCGACGAGCTGGCGGGCGAGGGACGGTTCCTGCCGGGCGGTAGACTGGACGCGTGCGGCGTCGTTCCGGGCGCAGGCGCCGATCAGCCCATCGACGCCGCGCAGCTCGACGACGACTCCCCGTCGCTCGAGCAACGCGAGCACGTCCCCCCGTCCGCGACGCGCGGCCATCGCCACCGCCGATTTGCCGTCGGTCCGGTTCGCGAGCGTCGCGTCGGCCCCGTGGTCCAGCAGCAGCTCGATGTTCTCGAGGGCGTTGTCGCGCCGCAACGCGTGCTGAAGGGCCATATGATGCCACCGGGTCATGCGGTTGGGGTCGGCGCCGTGCTCGAGCAGGAACTTGCTGACGTCGTAATCGTGCCAGTCGGCTTTGCGGAGCAGCATGGTGGCGAGGCTGTCGTCGCTGAGCTTCCCGCTGTCGACCAGCGCCTGCAGGGCGGCGTTGTCGTACGTCTCGGGAGCGTGGTAGGGCGTTTCCTCGTCATTGGGATCGGCGCCGCGCTCGAGCAGCAGGCGCGTCAGCTCCGCGTGGTGCGCGACGCCGGCGGCGCCGTACAGCGCGCTCTCCCACTCGGGGTCCGGCCGATGATTCATCTCGTACCATCCGGTATTGGCGCTCGCACCGGCGTCGAGCAGCGCTGTGGCGGCCCGGACGAAGCCGGCCGAGCGGGCGCGATCGAGCCGCAGGTAGCGCGAGAAACAGAGGTGGGTGAGCGCGTCCCATCCGCGGGACCTTCCCTTGACCGTGGCGTTTCGGCGGTCAAGCTCGAGCAAACGGCGCACGGCCGCGTCGTCGCCCAGGATCGCCGCCGCGTGGATGTCGCCGCGTGCGAGTTCGGGGTGAGCGGCGAGAATGGCCTCGGCGCGGTCGAGCGCTCCCGTTGCGTGCCCGGAGTCGAGCGGGACGCTGGCGGCCTCGATAAAGGCGGTGAGAGGATCGATCATTTTGTCGTTAGACCCTACGGTGGGTTGAGGATACCGTCAACTCTCCCGCACGGCGCTCTCCGGCTCTTGCGCTGAAGACCCCCCTGGGGGGATATAGGGGGCCACCGGAGGATGGCCATGGTCGCTCTGTCGCCTCGCACGCTCCTCTCGCTCCCCCTGGTGGTCGCGCTGTCCGCGACCTCGCACGCACAAACCGCCGCGCCCGCCTCGGCCGGCGCGGCGGCCGCATGGACGATCAAGACGAAAGGGGACGTCCGCTGGCAGCAGGTCACGCCGGCCGGCGCGCTCCTCATCTCCACGGACGCCGAGCTCGCCGGGGTCGATATCGAGCGCGGTCAGGTCACGTGGGAAAAGCCCGAGCTCGGCGGGTTGCCGCCCGACAGCGTCCGTATGGTCGAGGGCTCCCTGCTCATGGAAGCGGCGCGTCCCGGCCTGCTGATCGTATTCGATCCCGTGACCGGGGCGGTCGTGTTCGATTCCCGCCGCCTGAGCCTGGCGCAAGTCGTGACGCGCCGCGTGCTGCCGCAGAGCGGCACGCTGCTCGTCCACGGGCGGCGCGCGGCCGGGCCTCCCGTGGTCGCGCTGTACGACCTCGTGACGGGCGAGCAGCGCTGGGCGAACGAAGCGCTGTTCCAGCAGACCGAGCCCCAGAAAAAGGGGCTGGGCGGCCTGATGCAGCGCCTGGTGACCGCCGCCTCCGAGGCCACCGCGCTGGAAGTGCTGCAGGCGGGTCCCGACATGATCGTCGTCCACACGCTGATGGGTCTGCGAGCGCTGGACGCCCGGTCGGGCGCGGTGCGCTGGTCGGCTGCGCTGCCCACCGCCCGCGCCGGCAACCCGGCGCGCCACGTGCGGCTCTTTCCGTCGCTCGACAAGAGCGACCGCATCTACGTGGGCTTCGACGATCGCCTCATGGCCTACCGCCTCGCCGACGGTCAGACGCTCTGGTCCAAGCCCGCGACGATCGACGGCTGGGTGCACGGCATCGTGCAGCATCCCAACGGGATCATCATCCTGCCCGAGTCGCCGCCCGCCAATCAGGCGACGGGCAACGTGCGCATCGTGAACGGGGTCGTGCAGACAGGGCTGAACGTAGCCCGGTACGACGATGGCACAACCATCGCCGACAAGCCGCTGCGCATGAAGGGGACGGTAACGGACGCGCTGATCACCGGTGGCTCCGCCGTGCTCGCGGTGGACGCCGAGTCGCGCACCTTCGTGAACGTGCTGGATGTGGCCACGGCCAGCGTGCGCTTGAAGAAGGACGTGAAGATCAAGGGCCAGCTCGATTATGCCGAGCTGACGCCTGCGGGGCTGCTCTACATCTCGCGCCCCGACGCGGCCACCAACGCCGAAGTGAATGTGATCGATCTCGCGTCGGGGGAGCCGAAGTTCAAGGACGCGATCGAGAGCGGCAAGCCCCTCAGCTCAGGCGACTACAACGCCGAGCGCTACTCGCTGCACCACGCGGTCGAGGGGACGACGCTCTACGTGTTTGCGAGCCACGACCACAAGCTGTACGCGGTGGATCGCACCGCCGGGACGTTCAAGGCGCTGGGGGGCGAGATCAAGCTCCAGGGGGACGAGGATCCGGTCGACATGGAGATCCGGCCCGCGGGCATCGTCCTGATCGCGCCGCAGAACCTGGTGGTGGTGGCGCGGGATGGACAGGTGAAGCAGCAGGTCTACTATCCGGCGCCCCAGCTGCCGGGCCTGTTGCGCGCGCTGTATCGCATCAATGCCGTGCGCGCCGGCCTGTACGGCGCGGCCGCGTCGGCATACGGCGACGCCTTCGCCCAGGCGTCGCGCAATGCCACGGACACGACCGCGCGCCGCCTCACCGGGCAGATGGCGACGGCCTACACGCAGGGCGGCGCGCAGCTGGCGGGCTATTCGCACCAGGCGGCGAGCCTCGCGTCGAAGCGCTTCAAGGCCTCGCTCGCGGTGCCCGGGTCGGTGTTCATGTTGACCCGCGCGCCCGAGGGGAACGGCAATGTCCTGCTGCAGATCGACAAGGACAACGGGCAGCCGCGGTCGCGCGTGGACCTGGGCAAGGAGCGCGAGCCGGTGTACGCGGTGGACGACGTGGCGGGCATGCTGTTCCTCAAGACCGCAGCGGGGACGCTGGTCGGCTACCGGCTGTGAGCGCGGCGGCTGCTACTGCAGAGGCGCCGAGATGGTCTTAACCTCCTCGCCCTTCGCAAGCGTGACCTCCGCGACGGGGCGATCGTCCTTGAGCGACGGGACAACACTGACCGCGCGGAAGCCGGGGTTGGCTCGCAGCGCCTGCTCCAGCGCCGCCCTGAGGTACCGCTTCGCTTTCGCCATCGCTGCGCTCTGGCTCTGCGCAGCGGCGAGGTCTTCGCCTTCCGTGATCGGCTCC
>QHTP01000114.1 GCA_003220855.1 Gemmatimonadota bacterium | reverse complement strand
CACGTCCGGCCGCAGGTAGCCGGGTTCCGCTGCAACGTCGAGACGCGCGAGCTGTATCGCACCAGCCGGCTCTTGTCGCACGTGACCGGCGTGTTCCCGCAGCCCAACAAGGCGATCGTCGGGCGCAACGCGTTCGCCCACGAAGCCGGTATCCATCAGCACGGCGTCATGCAGAACGGCCTCACGTACGAGATCATGCGCCCCGAGACGGTGGGCGTCCCCCACTCGCGCCTGGTGCTCGGCAAGCACTCCGGCCGGCACGCGCTGGAGCGGCGCTACCACGATCTCGGCTACGAGCTGGGAGAGGGCGCGCTCGAGCGGCTGTACCACAAGTTCATTGCGCTCGCGGACAAGAAGCGCGAGATCCTGGACGAGGATCTACTCGCGCTGCTGCACGACGGCTTCCAGGACGCCCCCGAGCAGTTCCAGCTCACGCACCTGCACGTGGTGTGCGGCACCGTGGGCGGCGCCGCCGCGGTTCGGATGACGGGACCATGGATCGGCGAGCGAGCAGCCGAGGCCAACGGTGATGGCCCGATCGCCGCCACGTTCGCGGCGGTGAGCGAGATCGTCGGGCAGCCGATCGAGGTGGGGAACCTGGCCGTCCAGTCCGTCACGCCCGGCCGCGACAGTCTGGGGCAGGTCTCGCTCCAGGCACGCGTGAACGGCAAGTCCCTGTCGGGGCACGGCGCATCCACCGATATCGTCGAGGCGTGCGCTCGCGCGCTCGTCAACGCGCTCAATAAGGCGCACTTCGCCGATCGGCTCGAGGCCGATTCGCTCAACTCCGTCTACCTCTGGGGGGTGTGACGTGACCGAGCTCCTGTCCGGCGCGCAGATCCTCTGCCGTGTCCTGCTCGAGGAGGGTGTGGACACCATCTGGGGCTACCCCGGAGGCGCGATCATGCCGTTCTACCACGCGCTCCCGGACGTTCCCGAGATCCGCCATATCTTGGTCAGGCACGAGCAGGCAGCCGCGCACGCGGCGGACGGCTATGCGCGCGCCAGCGGGCGGATCGGCGTCTGCGTGGCGACCTCGGGACCCGGTGCCACCAACCTGGTCACCGGCCTCGCCACCGCACAGATGGACTCGTCCCCGGTGGTCGCCATCACCGGGCAGGTGCCCCGCGCCATGCTGGGCCGCGATGCGTTCCAGGAAACGGACGTGGTGGGGATCACCCTGCCCATCACGAAACACAGCTGCCTGGTCGCCGACGTTACGGAGCTGGCCGACCGCCTGCGCGAAGCGATCGCCATCGCGCGCGAGGGCCGGCCCGGCCCGGTGCTGGTCGACGTGCCCAAAGACGTGCAGAATCAGAAGACCGAATACGACGAGTCAGGGGTCAGGGGTCAGGGGTCAGGGAAGATCCGACCTCCGACCCCTGGCCCCCGATCCCCGACGCCTGGGGCGGACGACGCCATCCGGCGGGCGGCTGCGCTCATCGCCGCCGCCGAGCGGCCGCTCCTCATGGTCGGGCACGGAGTGGTGTTGAGCGGGGCCTACGATGCCGTGCGCCAGCTCGCGGAGAAGACCGGGATGCCGGTGATCACGACGCTGCTCGGCATCAGCGCGCTTCCCGCCTCCCATCCGCTCCACCTCGGGATGCCGGGGATGCACGGCGAAGTGCACGTCAACCGTGCTATCCAGCGTGCCGACGTGATCGTCGGTATCGGGCTGCGGTTCGACGACCGGGTGACCGGCAACACGAAGGGCTTTGCCCCCCGCGCCAAGATCGTGCACGTGGACTTGGACGCCTCGGAGATCGGGAAGAACGTGCCGGTCGCGCTCGCGCTGGTCGGCGATGCCCGCAGCGTGACGGAGCGGCTGGTGGCGGCCGTCGCGCCGCGTGGCTGCGACGCGTGGCTCGCCGAGATCCTGGGCTGGGCCCGGCCGCCCGCCGACAGCTACCGCGGCGACCTCTCGCCCGAGGCCATCGTCGCCGGGATCCACGCCGCCGCCCGCGACCGCTGCACCATCGTGACCGACGTGGGCCAGCACCAGATGTGGGTGGCGAAGCTCTATCCCTACGGGCGGCCCAACACGCACATCACGTCGGGCGGGCTCGGCACCATGGGCTTCGCGGTGCCCGCCGCGATGGGCGTCAAGCTCGCGCGGCCGCGCGAAGACGTCTGGGCGATCTCCGGGGACGGCGGGTTCCAGATGAACATGCAGGAGATCGCCACCATGGTGCAGGAGCGCATCCCGGTGAAGCTGGCCGTGTTCAACAACGGCTACCTCGGAATGGTGCGGCAGTGGCAGCAGTTCTTCCACGGCAAGCGCTACTCCGCCACGCCCATCTGGAGCCCCGACTACGTGAAGTTGGCGGCGGCCTACGGCATCCCGGGGTGGCGCGTCGACCAGGCGAGCGAGCTCGAGCCGGTACTGGCGCGGGCGAGCGTGGCCGAGGGGCCGGTGCTGGTGGAATTCGTGATCGAGCAGGAAGCGAACGTGTTCCCGATGATCCCGCCCGGCGCCACGCTCTCCGAGCCGATCGAGGCGCCGGCGGCCGGCGTGCGAGAGTGAGCGTCCCGATGGCGTACGCGCTTTCGCTCCACGTGGACCAGGACCTGCTCGCGCTGGGTCGTGCGATCGGCGAGCTGCGGCGCCGCAACCTCAAAGTGTCGGCCATCACGCTCGGCCCCGGCGCGGACGCCGGCCAGGCACGGCTCACGGTGATCGTGGACGCCGACGAAGGCACGGTGGAAATGGCGATGCGAAAGCTGCTGAAAGTGTCGGGCGTGCGCGGCGCGATGCGCGAGCTACAATAACCTCAACGGACTCGAGAGCGACCAATGCCTGGAACCTCCTCACTGAAGGTGTACTACGACGCCGACGCCGACCGCGGCAGACTGCGCGGGCGCACCGTCGCGATCATCGGTTACGGCAGCCAGGGACACGCCCACGCGCTCAACCTGCGCGACTCGGGCGTCAGCGTCATCGTCGGGCTGCGGCCCGGCGGGGCGTCGTGGGCCCGCGCCGTGGCCGAGGGGCTCGACGTCCGCCCGGTGGCCGACGCCGCCCGCGCGGCCAACGTCGTCATGATGCTGGTGCCCGACCAGCACGGGCGCGCCGTCTACGAGCAAGACGTCGCCGCGGCCATCGTCCCCGGCAAGACGCTCATGTTCGCCCACGGGTTCAACGTCCATTTCAAGCAGATCGTGCCGCCGGCGGGCGTGGACGTCTCGATGGTGGCGCCCAAGACTCCCGGGCATCTCGTGCGCAGCGAATTCCAGGCGAGGCGGGGCGTGCCGGCGCTGGTGGCCGTCGAGCGCGACGCGAGCGGCCACGCGCTCGCCGACGCACTCGCCTACGCGGCGGGCATCGGCTGCACCCGCGCCGGCGTGCTCCCCACCACGTTCCGCGAGGAGACCGAGAGCGACCTGTTCGGCGAGCAGGTGGTGCTGTGCGGCGGTGTCACGGCGCTCATCACGGCGGGGTTCGAGACGCTCGTGGCCGCGGGCTACGCGCCCGAGCTGGCCTACTTCGAGTGCCTGCACGAGCTCAAGCTCATCGTGGATCT
>QHTP01000113.1 GCA_003220855.1 Gemmatimonadota bacterium | reverse complement strand
GGCCCCGTTGTTGTCGTTGTTGGTGAATCCCTTGTCAGTCTGGTTTCGGGTGAACTGCGTGTTCACGCTCAAGCTCAGACGGCCCGAAAGCGTTTGATCGACGTTCGCGCGCAGGGTCTGCCGGTTGTTGAAGGTGTTGACCACGATACCAGGATCGTGGATCACGCTTCCGGACACATAGTACCGCGTGTTTTCCGCACCGCCGCTCACGTTCAAGTCGGTTTCGTAGGAGAGCGGCTTTTCGCCCGCGATTTCCTGTAGGTGGTCGTAGAACGGGAGCTGGCCGGCCGCCATATAGGACGCGATCGTCGCCGACGTATACGGGAAGGTATCCGTGAGGCTAAACGTCCGCGACGCCGGCCCACGCTCTAGCGTGAAGAACCCCATGCGCTGAGTGATGTTGGCCCGGGGCTTGCCGGCCTTGCCGTGGTTGGTCCGTATGATGACGACCCCGTTGGCGGCTTTCGAACCGTAGATCGACGACGCGGCCGCGCCGCGCAGCACTTCGATCGACTCGATATCGTTCGGGTTCAAATCGGCGAGCCGGTTGACGGGATCGTCTTGCGTGGGCCCACTGCCGCGGTTTGCCCCGCTCTGCGTCACGGAGTAGAGACCGGTCGGCAACGAGGCATCGCTGTAGATCACTCCGTCAACCACGAACACCGGATCGGGCGAGCCAATCACAGTGTTGTTGCCACGCATCTGGATCTGCGTTCCCCCTCCGGGCGCGCCCGAATTCTGGCTAATGATGGCACCGGGCACCCGCCCAGCGAGTGCTCGATCGACCGCCGGAGACGGCACGGCCGAGACCTCTTGACCACTGACGCTGGTGGAGGCGATCGCCGCGTTGCGCCGCTCCACGCCGGTGGCCTGACCCGTGACCACCACCGCCTCCAGGTTGAACACGTCCGCCTCGAGCGCTGCGTCCGCCGCGTTCTGGCCCGCCGCTACCTGCACCTCGCGCCGCTTGAACGCGATGCGGCGGAACACGAGCGTCACGGCGCCAGACGGCGCCGCGATCGCGTAGCGGCCGTCGACGTTGGTGATGGCGGCGAATGCCGTGCCGGTGACGGACACGTTGACGCCCGCGATCGCCTCGCCGTTCGCGGCCGCGGTCACGCGGCCGGTGAGCTGGCGCTGTTGGCCGGATGCGCCGACCGCGCCCAATGCCGCCAGCGCTAGGGCGAAGAGCGAAGTACGCTGTACCACGAGGCCTCCTCGAGCGGTGCCACAGAGTTCACTACGGTGAGTCGCACGAAAACCCTCCATATGCTGCGGTCCAATCGACGCCCCCGCAAGAAGGGGCGCGCCGGTGCCGCGCGCCCGGTCCCCGGGCTAATTTGAAACGCGCCCCTGCCCCGACCCAACACCCCGGAGGCCGTTCATGAGCGTGGACCGCCGCACCTTCCTCGAGCGCACAGCCGCCGCCACCGCCGCCCTCGCCTGGCCCAGCGCCCCCCCCACGACGCGTCGCTCCGACGATCTCGCCCCCATCTTCACGGAGATCGAAAAGCGCCACGACGAAGCCGTGGCGCGCCTGCAGGAGTGGATCCGGCAGCCGTCCATCGCCGCCGAGAACCGCGGCGTGAACGAGGGCTGCGAGCTCACCACGCGCATGCTCAAAGACGCGGGCTTCGACCCGGTGACCAAGATCCCCACCGACGGCCAGCCCGGCATCGTCGCCACGCTCGACGCCGGCGCCCCGCGCACGCTCGGCCTCTACTTCATGTACGACGTCAAGCAGGCTGATCCGGCCGAGTGGTCGTCCCCGCCCTGGGACGCCGCCCTCGTCGACCGGCCTGGGCTCGGCAAGGTGATCGTGGGCCGCGGGGCCGTGAACCAGAAGGGTCCCGAAGCGACGTTCCTCGCGGCGCTGCACGCCATCCGCGCCGCGGGCAGGAAGCCGCCGCTCAACTTCGTGCTCGTGGCCGAGGGCGAGGAGGAGATCGGCTCGCCCCATTTCCCCCAGATCGTGCGCCGGCCGGAGGTGCAGGCGGCGCTGCGACGCACCACCGGGATCTTCATGCCCTCGGCGGCGCAGGCGTCCGACGGCCAGGTTACCATCACGCTCGGCGCCAAGGGCGTGATCGAGTGCGAGCTGGTGTCGAGCGGGGAGCGGTGGGGCCGCGGCCCCAAGAAGGACATCCACTCGAGCAACAAGGCGCGCGTGGACAGCCCAGCGTGGCATTTGGTCGAGGCGCTCGCGACGCTGGTCTCGCCCGACGGCAACGACCCGGCCATCGACGGCTACACGGCTAAGGCCCGCCCGCTGTCGGCGAGTGAGAAGGCAATGGTGGCGACCGCGGCGCGCCGCCTGGACGAGGCCGTCGCCAAGCGGGAGATGGGCGTGGACCACTGGGTACACGACGTGAGCTGGGTCGAAGCGCTGGAGCGCCTCGTGTCGCGCCCCACGGTCAACATCGAGGGCCTGGTCGGGGGCTACACCGGTCCCGGGGGCAAGACCATCTTGCCGCATCGCGCGGTGGCGAAGCTCGACCTGCGGCTCGTGCCCGACATGACGGCGGCCGAGTCGCTGGCGGCGCTCAAGGCGCATCTCGCCAAGCGGGGATTCGGCGACGTCGAGGTGAACATGACGGGCGGCTACGATCCCACGACCACGCCGGGCGATGCGGCGCTCATCAAGGCGCAGGTCGCCGTGTATCGGCGCTCGGGCATCGATCCGGTGATCCTGCCGCGCATCGCGGGCTCGTGGCCGGGCTATGTGTTCACGGGCGATCCGCTGCGGCTCCCGGCGGGCCATTTCGGGCTGGGGCATGGCAGCGGCGCGCACGCGCCCGACGAGTACTACGTGATCGAGTCGCAGAACGCGAACGTGCGAGGGATCGACGGAGCGGCGCGCTCGTACGTCGAGTACCTGTACGAGGTGGCGCAGGCGGGCTAAGAGCAAAACCGCCGGGTGCGAGCTGCGCCCGGCGGTGCCTTTCTTGGGTGACGACGCCTACTTCCGCGCCTCCACCTCGAAGCTGTTGACCGGGAGCGTCGAGAAGATCACGTCTCCCGTGCGGTCGATGGGCAGCTGGTTCAGGCGCCCATAGCGACGCATGTCGATCCAGTGGTGCCCCCCCTCGTACAACAACGAGTACAGACGCTCTTTCAGCAACACTGTCCTGATCGAGTCGGTCGTCTGGCTCGCGAGGTTCGCGATGGGAGTGAGTCCCCCTGATACGCGGCGGACGAAGTTGATGAACTGGGCCGCCTCGGCCGTGTTACCCTGACCCAGGCGTGCCTCGGCCCACAGGAGGATCAGCTCCTCATTGCGGAGAATCGGGACCGAGGAGTTGGGACTGGGATAGCGGATCCAGGACAAGGCCGAGCTCAGACCCGACAGGGAGAACGTGTCGGGTCGGTCCGTGATCTTCGCGAGGAATCGCTTGTCGAGCGCCGCGCCGCCCGTCTGCAGCTCGGCGTTCGCCTTGATGGCTGGATGGGCCAGGTTGACGGCCGATGCCGGAGCTTGCGAGAGCCCGTTTGGCGTGTCCTGGTTGCCGGTGCTGAACACGTGGTATCCGCCCAGGTCGAGGGAGGCCGTCGTGTCCATGAACG
>QHTP01000112.1 GCA_003220855.1 Gemmatimonadota bacterium | reverse complement strand
GTCGCTCGTGTAGGACGTGAACAGCCGCACGGCGTCGGCGTACCGCTTCTCGGTGAAGGCGGTTTGCGCTGCGTCGAACGAGACCGGCCCCGTCACCGAGGGCACGGGCTTGGTCGCCACGCTCGACGTCGCGGGCGGTGTGGTGGGGACTTCCGCGGCACTGGCTTCGGATGACGGCGATGACTTGCGACCACACGCCGCGACGACCGAGCCCGCGACGAGGGTGAGGAGCAGCTTACGCATAGAGACCTCCTGGGTTGGGGTGAACGTCCACCGCTAACGCAGGAGGGAGGCCAGCGGGCAGGCGTCGGTTATCCCTCGTTGGGACAACGGCTTGAGGTCGGAGGGTCGGAGCCCTGGTGCTCGCGCGGACACGCGGGCCGAGGTGCTCACGTGTCCGGGTCGACACGCTCCCGGGTGATGTCGTGCCTGCGCATGATTTTCAGGAGACTCGCGTGGTCTGCGAGGCCGAGCGCGCGTGCGGTCCGCGTGATATGCCAGTCGTTTCGCTCCAGGGCGGCCACGATGATCTGGCGCTCGGCCTCTGCCTTAAGGGCCTGGAAACTGGTGGGCGCCGGGCCAGGCGACCCCTCCCCGGACGCGGCCGCGTCGCGGATCTCCGCGGGAACGTCGTCGAGCCGGATCATGTCGCCGTCGGCGGAGATGAGCATGCGCTCGACGACATTGCGCAGCTCGCGCACATTGTTCCGTCGCCACTCGTACGTCATGAGACGTTCGAGCGCGGCCGGATCGAGCCGCTTGGCCCGCATCCCGAAGCGTGCGCAGGTGGACGCGAGCAGGTGGTCGACCAGGGCGGGGATGTCGGAGCGGCGATCGCGCAGCGGCGGGACCGACACGGAGTGCACGTTGAGCCGATAGTACAGGTCCTCGCGGAACCGCCCCGCGGCGATCTCGGCGTTCAGATCGCGATTGGTGGCGGCGACGACGCGGGCGTTCACGGCGATTGTACGGTTGCCGCCGAGTCGGGCGACCTGGCGCTGCTCGATCACCCGCAGCAGCTTGGCCTGCGCGGCGAGCGGCAGCTCGCCGATCTCGTCCAGAAACAGTGTTCCACCCGAGGCGGCCTCGAACGCTCCCTTGCGCAGCGCGTTGGCCCCCGTGAACGCGCCGCGCTCGTGTCCGAACAGCTCGTCCTCCACGAGGGTTTCCGGCAGGGCGGCGGCGTTGAGCGCCACGAACGGCCCGCCGGGGCTGGCTCCAAGCCGATGCAGCTCGCGGGCGACGAGCTCCTTGCCGGACCCGCTCTCGCCCGTGATCAGCACGGGGCTCGGGATCTTGGCTACGCGGGCGATGGCGTCGGCTAGCCGGCGCATGGGGGCGCTCGCACCCACGAGCGCCGCCTCGGCGCCGAGCCGCTCGCGCAGCGCGGCGACCTGTCCGGTGAGCCGCGCCCGGTCGAGAGCGCTCTCGATCTCGCGCACGACGCGCTCCATCGACTCCGCCTTGTCGATGAAGCCCTGCGCGCCCAGCCGGATCGCCTGCACGCAGCGGTCGTAGCTTCCCGTCCCGGTGTAGACGATCACCGGCGGGCGGGCGTCGCGGCGCGCCATCCCGCGCAGCACCTCGAAGCCGTCCATGCCCGGCATCTCGAGGTCCAGCAGCACGCAGTCGACGGCCTCACGCTCGAGCAGGTCGAGCGCCTCGCGGCCGCTCCCGGCGATGAGGGTCTCGTAGCCGCCCACGCGCTTCAGATCGTAGGCGTACTGGTCGGCCATGGCGGACACATCGTCGACGACGAGCACCACGGTCATGCTCAGGCTCCCGGCAGGTCCACGATGAAACGACTTCCGGCGCCCGGCTGCGTCTCCACCCGCAGCACGCCGTTGGCGTCGAGCACCAGCCGGCGCACGATCGACAGGCCGAGCCCCGTGCCGCCCGGCTTGGTGGAATAGAAGTCGTCGAAGGCGCGATCCAGCTCCGCCCGCGTCATCCCCTTGACGGTGTCGGCGACGGTGATGCGGACGTTGGGCCGGCCATTCGCGGGCGCGACCGCCGCGGCCGAGATCGTCACCGCCCCGGGGCGACCTTCGAGGCTATCCACCGCGTTGCCGACGAGATTCTCGAGGATGCGCCGCAGCACGAGCTGGTCGGTACACACGAGCGGGAGGTCTTCGGCCAGGTCGGTCTCCAGCCGCGGGTTCCCGGTGGCGCCCAGGCGCCCGAGGGTTTCCCGGATCACCTGGCGCACGTCGCACGGCTCGCGCGCCGGCGCCGGATAGAGGCGGGCGTAGTTGCCGGCGAGGTTTTCGAGGTACGAGATGCCGGCCTCGACGGTCCCCTGACGCGCTCGAAACACGGCGGTGAGGCGGTCGGGCTCGGTCGCGGCGGGCTCCGTGAAATGCCGGAACACGTTGCGGATGGGCGTGAGGCCGGTCTTGATGTCGTGATTCACCTGGCGCGCGAGGTCGCCCATGGCGATGCGGCGCTCCGCCTCCCGCAGCTTCGCGGCTCCGGCGCGCAGCCGCTCGATCATCGAGCCGAGCAGCCGCGTGAGCGCGCCGATCTCGTCGGCGCGCTCGCTGTCGAAGCTGACGTCCAGCCGGTCCATGTCGATTTGCTCGGTCTTTCGGGCCAGCGCGGTGATGGGCCGGCTGATACGGAGCGACAACCAGCCGCCCAGGAGCAGCGCGATCGCACCGGCGAGGAGCACCGCGGCGAGGAACGCCCCGTCGACTCCCCGGCGCAATGCCGAGAGCGAGGCGAGCGAATGACTGACGATGATGCGTGCCGGCCGCAGCGCGCTCCCGGAGTCGCTCTCCAATACGAAGGGCAGCGAGACCTCGCTGAGCACTGCTCCCGCGGACGCGGCTGCGGGGAGACTGTCCGTAGGCAGGCGGACGACCACGCTGAGCTCGGAGTCCGGCGTCAGCTCCGCGAGGTACGTCGAGTCGAGCGCGATCCCGCCCACCAGCGTGAACCGCGTGCCGGCCAGACGCAGCGAGTCGAGGCGGGCGATCGCGAGCATCGGCCCCTCGGGCGTGCGCGCCTGGATCAGGGCGATCCCCCCCTGCGCGGCGGCGAGCGCGCGCGGCAGTCCAGGCTCGAGCCGGTCGTATTCGTTGCGGAAGTGCCCCGAGCTCACGATGCGGCCCTGATCGTCCTGGATCTGGAGCATCGACAGACCGGCGAAGCGCATCGCTCCGCCCGCGTAGTCGAGCAGGTAGGTGCGGTCGCTCCCCTGCAGCACCGCCGCTCGGAATCGGTTGTCCGCGGCGATGGCCTCGATCAGGGCGTTGAGCCGGCGCGCGATCGCGGCGCCGTCCCGGGTCAGGTCGGTCTGGATCACCGCCGCGAGCGCTGCGACGCGGCGCTCGTACTCGGCGGTGAGGCGGCTT
>QHTP01000274.1 GCA_003220855.1 Gemmatimonadota bacterium | reverse complement strand
AGTTGCCGGGCATGGGCCGCCCGGTCGACACGGCGGCCGTCGCGCTGCGGCGCCGCGCGCTCGCAGCCCGCATCGGCCGCGGCGTCGCGCTCATCCCCGCGGGCCACGAGCGGGACCTCGAGCGCGACTATGTCCAGGACAACGATTTCCGCCAGACCAATACCTTCTTCTACCTGACCGAGCTCGAGACCCAGGATGCGTGGCTGCTGATCGTGGCCGGGGGCGAGGCCGCGGGGACCGTGCTGTTTCTCCCACCCCGCCGCCCGTCGCAGGAGCGCTGGACCGGCCTGCGGCTCGGGCCGGACAGCACGGCGGCGCGGCTTTCCGGTATCGGCCGCGTCCTGCCCACGGACTCGCTCGACGGGGCGCTTTCGGCGGTGCTGTTCCGCGCCGCCGGGCCACTCTATGTGCCGCTCGACGTCACCACGCGGGACGAAACGCGCCTCAAGGAGCTCGTGTTCTCCGGACGCGACGTGCGCAACCTGCGCCCCCTGGTCGACTCGATGCGGCTCGTCAAGGACGCCGACGAGATCGCCCGGATGCGCAAGGCGATCGACATCTCGGCGGCGGGGCACGTGGCCGCGATGCAGGTCGCGCGCCCGGGTATGTGGGAGTACGAGATCGAGGCCGCCGTCGAGGCCTCCTTCCGCCGCAACGGCGCGGACCGCCTCGGCTATCCGTCGATCGTGGGCAGCGGTCCCAACAGCACCACCCTCCACTACGATGTCAGCCGGCGCCAGACGAGAGACGGCGACCTGCTCGTCCTGGACGCGGGGGCCGAGTGGGGACAGTACACCGCCGACGTGACCCGCACCTTTCCTGTGAATGGGAAGTTCACGCCGCGTCAGAAGGCGATCTACGATCTGGTGCTGGCCACGCAGCAGACGGCGTTCGATTCCACGCGTCCGGGCGCCACGGTCGCCCAGCTCAACCGCCTCGCGCGGGAGTACATGCGCGCCCACTCGGGCACGCTGTGCGGCGAGCAATCGTGCGACGCGTACTTCATTCACGGCCTGGGGCACTGGCTCGGGATGGACGTGCACGACGTCGGGGACTACGGCACGCCCCTCAAACCGGGGATTGTGCTCACGCTCGAGCCCGGGATCTACCTGCCGGCCGAGGCCCTGGGAGTGCGGATCGAGGACGACGTGCTCGTCACGCCGACAGGCGCGGAATGGCTCTCCGCCAAGGCACCGAAGACCACCATCGAGATCGAGCGCCTGATGAATCGGGGGGGGCGCTAGGTCTCATCCTTCTCACCCTTGATGTCTTCGAGGAGCTGCTTGGCGTCCTGCTTGTATTCGTGGTCGAGCACGTCCGCGATGGGAAGGGACTCGATCGCGGTGAACTGCTCGCGCGCCTTGGAGTAATGCCCGAGATCGACATACACCTCGCCAAGCTCGAGCCGGTGAAAGATGTTCTGCGGCTTGAGCGCCACCGCCTTCGCGAGGTACTTCTGTGCGTCGTCCCAATTGCCCTTGTCGAGGAAGCCACCCCCGAAGAGCGTTTTGGCGAAGAACTTCTCGAACCCCGACAGTCGCTTGACCTCGGCATGCCACGCGCCGACCAGATGATACGCGCCGTCGTGGGTCGAGTCGAGCTCGATCGCCTTCATCCCTTCATCATAGATGATCTTGGCGAAGCGCACCCGCTCCTTGCCACCCTTGGTGCGGGACAGCCTGCCGAGGGCCTGCCCGACGGTGAAATGGCCGTCGGCCCCGCTGGGGTTGACGCGCACGGCTGCCTCGCCGAAGGCTCGCGCCTCGGTGTAGAGACTGTCCCGCAGGTGCTTGGACGAGTCGTCTTTGCCCGTGATCTGCTTGGCGATGTCCACGAGCTCCCGGCCCGCCTTCCACAGCGCCTGATAATTGAGCGAGTCGAGCGCGAGGGCCGCGCGGTAGTGACCAAGGGCCTGCTGCGGCGCGAGCCCGGCGTGCGCGCTGTCGCCCAGCGCGATGTGCTCCGCCACCGTGGGCCGCGCCTGACCGGCGAGCGCAGCGGGACCGACGAGGCACACGAGCACCAGGGATCTCACACCACGCATCGGCGACTCCGGACGGGAGCGGGGCGGTAATGTTGGTGGTCCCGCTCATCGAGCGCAAGCGCGACGGCGGCGCCCTGACGCCGGAGGAATGGTCCGCCCTCGTCGCCGCCTACACCGACGGGCGCATTCCCGACTACCAGATGTCGGCGCTGTTGATGGCGGTGGTGCTGCGCGGGCTCGAGCGTCCCGAGCTCGCGGCCCTCACCGACGCAATGCTTGCCTCGGGCCAGCGGCTCACGTTCGACTCGTGGGCCACTCCCCGCGTCGACAAGCACTCGACCGGAGGCGTGGGCGACAAAGTATCGCTGGTGCTGGCGCCGCTCGTCGCCGCGTGTGGCGTCGCCGTGCCGATGATGTCGGGGCGGGGCCTCGGCCACACCGGCGGCACGCTCGACAAACTCGAGGCGATCCCGGGCTTTCGTACGGGACTGTCGCTCGCCGAAGTCCGGGCCCAGGTCATGAAGGTCGGCTGCGCGATGATCGGCCAGACGCCCGAGATCGCCCCGGCCGACCGTCGCATCTATGCGCTGCGCGACGTGACGGGCACGGTCGAGGCGATTCCCCTCATCGCCGCCAGCATCATGTCGAAGAAGCTCGCGGAGGGGCTGAACGCCCTCGTGCTCGACGTGAAGCGGGGGAGCGGCGCCTTCCTCCCCGCGCTCGACCAGAGCCTCGACCTCGCGCAGACGATGATTGCCCTGGGCGAGGACCGCGGCTGTCCGACCGTCGCCCTGCTCACCGCCATGGATCGCCCGCTGGGCCGCGCCTGCGGCAACGCGCTCGAGATCGAAGAGGCGATCCTCGCGCTGCGGGGCGAGGGCCCTCCGGACCTGATGGAGGTGACCTACGCGCTGGGCGTCGAGATGCTGCTCGCCGCCCGCGTGGAAAAGACCTCCAAGAAGGCCCATCATCGGCTTGAGAACGCCCTCGGCTCCGGCCTCGCGGCCGAGAAGTTCGAGCGCATGATCGAAGCGCAGGGTGGGAATCCCGGCGTCGTTGAGGATGCGTCGGTGCTGCCCCAGGCCAAGGAGGTCGAAGTGTACAAGGCGCCCCGCACCGGCGTGGTGATCCGGGTCGATCCCAAGGTCGTCGGGCGCGCCGTCGTCGCGATGGGCGGTGGGCGCCTCAAGGTCGAGGACCCGGTCGATCCCACGGTCGGCTTCGTGATCACCGTCAACCCCGGCGACAAAGTGCTCGCCGGCGAGCCGATCGCGTCGGTGTTCGCGCGCGATCCGGCGGGGATCCAACTCGGCTTCGATGCGCTGGGTCAGGCGATCGTGGTGGCGGACAAGCTCGCGGCCAAGCCGCTGCCCCTCGTTTCCCACCGCGTCACCAAGGCGGGCGTCGAGGAGCTTACACGTCCAGATTCCGGACGAACTTCGCGTTCTCCTCGATGAACTTGCGCCGCGGCTCGACTTCGTCTCCCATCAGGGTCTCGAACAGCTGTGACGCCTCGAAGGCGTCCTCCATCGTCACCTTGAGCAGGGTGCGACGCGCCGGATCCATGG
>QHTP01000273.1 GCA_003220855.1 Gemmatimonadota bacterium | reverse complement strand
GGGCGTGGAACGCCTCCGCATCGAGCTCTGGGGCGCTTCGCTGATCGACGTTAAAATCGCGAGCGGCCGGATCCACGGCGCGATCGACGAGGGCGCGCACCGCTTCTTCCTTCAGCACGTCCTCGTCGCCGTGGAGGTAGTAGACGGGATCGGGCACGCCCTGCTTCAGGCTCCGGAGCAGCGCGTCGAAGGTGAGAGCCCCCATACGGGGCAGAAGTTACCGCCGGCTGAGGGCGAGAGAAAGCCTACCGCCCCGCGGACGCTGGCTCGACCAGCGCCGAGCCATCCGGGGCCGGGCTACCCGCGAACACACTCGCGCGGGGGTCCTGGAAGGAGACGAACGGGACGCCGGCCTGGACGACCGGCCTGGGGAACGGAACGCGCGGGAGCGCCGGCGCCTGCGCGACCGGAGGATGCCGCACACCTTCCAGCGCTACCATGGCCAGCGCGGCGGCGACGAACAGCGCTGCCGCGATGCCGGCCCGCGCCGGGACCTGGCTGCGCCGGCGCTCCCGCGCCAGTCGCGCGTCGAGCCGGCGCCGAAAGGCAGGGGAGGGCTCGATGGTTTCGGCGGCCTGCAGCGCCAGCACGCCGCGGCGCACGGCCGCGTCGTAGTGCCGGCAGGAGGGGCAGAGCGACAAATGCCGTGTGAAGCGGCGCAGCTCGCGTGGCGCGGTGATCAGGCCGTCGCGAACATCGGTGTAGCGCTCCAGGAATTCGGCGCACATCATGGCGAGAATCTACTACCACCGGAGCCCGGGCGGGTTCCCGGGCCCCTATTCCAGCAGCGGCTCGATCAGCTGGGCGAAGCTGTTCCGTGCCCGGTTGAGGCGGCTCTTGACGGTCCCCAGGTTACAGCCCGTGATCTCGGCGATCTCGGCGTAGCTCTTGCCTTCGAGCTCGCGCAGCACGAACACCGCCCGGTGGTGCGTGGGGAGCTGGTCCACACACTGGTCCACCGCCTCCTTGAGGTAGCGCTTGCGGTACAGATCGTCGGGCCGCGCCGTGGCGTCCTCGAACTGCAGCGGACGGTGGTCCGCCTCCCAGTGCTTCTTGATCGTCTGGAACAGCACGAGCGGGTTGCGAGAACGGTTCCGCAGCTCGTTCTTGGCCAGGTTCGAGGCGATCGTGTAGATCCAGGTCGAGAACTTCTTCGTCTGGTCGAACCGGTGCAGGTGCCGGAACACACGGATGAACACCTCTTGCACCAGGTCTTCGGCCCGTTCCCGGTCCCCGATGGTCCGATTGATGAAATTGAGCAGGCGAGTCTGGTAGCGGTCCACCAGGGTGCCGAACGCCTGGGGGTCGCCCGCCAGGTGCTCGAGCACCAGCCGGCCGTCGTCGAATTCGTGCAGCGCCCGGCGCTCCAGCGCGCGCGGCGTGACGACGGCGTCGGCCTTCCGACTGTTGAGGGTCGCTCGCATGAACCGCTCCCTGGCTGAGGCCTCGAATATACGGAACAACGCGAGACTTGCCGCCTGCCTAGATGCCGCAGGAACCGTACCCGTCGCACGTCCGAACGTAACCCCGCGCTCGGGCATGGCTTGCTGTGTCGTGGCGCCGGGTCCACGTGACAGCGCCGTCCTCCTCGGGGGACAAGGCGTGTTCTACCGCTTCAAGACGAAGCCCGCCATATAAAGGATAGCCACTACGGTCTTTGCGTCACGAATCTCGCCGTCTCGGATCAGCTCGAGCACGCGTGACAGCGGCTGTGGCACCACTTCGATGAACTCGTCGCGCTCGCGCGACGGTTCCCCGGTCGTAAGGCCCGTCGCCAGGTAGAGGTGGATCACCTCGTTGGTGAAGCCCGGCGTCGTCCAGATGGATGTGAGACGCTGGAGCCGCGTCGCGGTGACGCCCGTCTCCTCCAGCAGCTCGCGGCGGGCGCAAGCCTCCGGGTCTTCCCCAGGGTCCAGCGTGCCCGCCGGAATCTCCCACAGCTGGCCGCCGGTCGCGTAGCGGTACTGCCGGATAAGCAGAATGGCGGGGTCGGTCCCGGGGGGATCGGAGGCGCACGGCACGATCGCCGCCGCGCCGGGATGGCGGATCAGCTCGAGTTCACCCGTCGAGCCGTCGGGGAATCGCACCGTGTCGACGTCGAGCCGGACCACGCGGCCCGTGTAGATACGTCGGCTGTTGAGCTGCATGGCGACGCTCAGTGGTTGAAGAGCCAGGTGACGGGAACCTTGAGCCCCTCGGCCAGGAAGTAGGCCGCGTTGCGTCGGGGATTGGCACGGATCGGGGAACCGGGGGCGGGGGACGTGTAGGGCACGAGGCCCAGCCGGGTGGCGAGGATCTTGAGCCGCAGCATGTGGAACCCGTCCGAGACGAGCAGCACACGACGGCTGTCGCGGTCCGCGAACCAGCGGGCCACGCTCGCGACCGAGGAGGCGGTGCTCGCGCCCGCGGCCAAGGCGATGACCGCGCTCTCGGGGAGTCCGGCCTTGGTGAGATAGCGCCGTCCCACTTCCGATTCGCTCACGGTGTCGCCGGTGCCCACGCCGCCGGTCACCAACACGACGGGCGCGAGGCCGCGCTGGTACAGGGTGGCGGCGTGATCCAGCCGCGCCCGGAACACCGGGGACGGGCGGCCGTTGTACTGGGCGGCGCCCAGGACGGCGATGGCGTCCGCGGTGGTGGCCTGGTCGTGCGCGCCCGCGAGCGCCACGGCGACGACCACCGCGGCCCAGCCGAAGGCAAGCAGCAAGACCACCACCCCTGCGGCGGCGAGCTTGCGGCGCAGAGTCCAGAATGCCATGCGGGAAAGACAACAGGGCGAGCGGGCCGAGGGAAGGGGGACCGCGGCCGGCCTCAGGGCTTCGTCAGCAGCTCCTCGAACAGCGCGAGCGCACGCGGGTCGTTCGACTGGCCGAGCCAGAACAGCGCCTTCTTGCGCACACTCGGACTGGCGTGTGTGCGGGCGATACGGATCAGGGCTGGCACGCCCTGCTCATCCCGCAGCTGTGACAAAGCGAACACGGCGCTCTCCTTTACTTCGAGCTCGACGCTGCCGTCATCGACGAGCTCGGTGAGCCCGCGCGTCGCGGCCTCGCCCGCGGCCTGACCGAGCCAGAACACGGCCGAGCGCCGCGTCTCGCGCGGCACCGCCGTCGTGCGGGCGAGACGCAGCAGATCGGGCCACACCGTGACGCTGTCCGCGAGGGCGGCCGGGAAGACGGCGTCGCGCCCGGCGTCCCCCGCGCTGCGCGCGGCGAGGTCGAGGAGATAGCGGGCCGCCGCGGCGGCTGGGACGACGCCGAGATCGGTGACGCGGCCGTCCGCGGCTGGTCGCCAGGCGCCGCCGACGTACGTCCGCACCCGGCTGATCTGCCCGCCGCGTCGCTGCAGGGCCACCCGCGCCGGCCCCGGCTCGCACGGGCACCCCGCGTCATCGTCGTAATAGTTGCCGGAGGAGATCCGATGTCGGCCGCAGCTGCCGTCGTCGCACTCGAACGAGATCACGTTGCGGCCGTTGCCGCACACGCCGGCTCGCGTGGCGAAGGAGAAGCGCACCTCGCCGTCGGGCGCGGCCGCCACGCGGTCGGTCAGGCTGCCCTGCAGCGCGAGCGCCAGGACGAGCGAGGCGATCATTGGTTGATGATCTCCAGCAGGATCTGAGCGGCGCGCGGGTCGTGCGACTGGCCCAGCCAGAAGATCGCTTTC
>QHTP01000158.1 GCA_003220855.1 Gemmatimonadota bacterium | reverse complement strand
GATCCCCTCGGAGAGATCGTGCGCATCGGCGGCCGCCCGTTTCGCGTGATCGGCATGTGGCGGCGGCCGACCAACATCTTCGAGGTGCCCGGCGCGCCGGAGATCGCGGGTATCGTGCCGTTCGAGGCGGCGCACGCGCGCTTCCCGATCGACCGCGTGAACGGCCTCATCATCCTCGTGAAGCCGCGGCCCGAGGTGAGCGTGGCGCGCGCCATGGACGCCGCCACGCTGCAGCTGCGGCGCCTGCGGGGGCTGCGGGTGGGCGAGCCCAACAGCTTCGACCTGCTGACGTCGGACCAGGTGCTCGGTATCTTCGACAGCCTCACGTTCGCGTTCTTTTTCGTGATGCTCGTGCTCTCGAGCATCGCGTTGCTGGTCGGCGGGATCGGGGTAATGGCAATCATGATGGTGTCGGTGACGAGCCGGACGCGGGAGATCGGCCTGCGCAAGGCCATGGGCGCCACTCGCCGCGACGTCATGTGGCAGTTCCTCGTGGAGGCGGCGACCCTGACCTTGATGGGCGGCCTGCTCGGCATCATGCTGGGGACCGTGACCGGGGAATTCCTCAAGCGTCTGCTCGATTTCAGTACCACCGTGCCGGTGTGGAGCGCCGCGATCGCGACGATCGTGTCGATCGCGGTGGGCGTCGTGTTCGGCATCGCGCCGGCGGCGCGGGCGGCGAAGCTGGATCCCGTCGAAGCACTGAGGTACGAATGATCAAACGCGGAAGTCGGAACGCGGAGCGCGGAACAGGCATGACTTGTTCCGCGTTTCCACTTCCGCGTTCCGCGTTCAAGGGGCATCCGTGAGTCAACGCGTCGATCTCCTCGCAATCGCTGCGCATCGCGATGATGTCGAGCTCACCTGCGGCGGCACGCTCGCCAAGGCGGTGCGGGCGGGCCACCGTGTCGGGATCCTCGATCTCACCCAGGGCGAGAGCGGTACCCACGGCGACGCGGGCATACGCGCCGCGGAGGCCGAGCGCGCGGCCCAGGCGCTGGGCGTGCACGTGCGCCTCAATGCCGGGCTCCCTGACGCGCACCTAGCGAACGACGAGACGTCGCGTGCGATCGTCGTCACGTGGGTCCGTCAGACGCGACCGCGGGTGGTGATCCTGCCGTTTCCGGTCGGCCGGCACCCGGACCACCGGATCGCATCGGAGCTGGGACGGGACGCGTGCTACCTGGCGGGCCTCGCCAAGTACGGGTCGGGGGGTGGCCCCCACCGACCGCTCAAGCTGCTGTACGCGCTGGCGTACCGCGAAGACCCGGTCAAGCCCACGTTCGTGGTCGACGTGTCGGACACGTTTGAAGCCAAGATGACCGCGATCCGTTGCTACGCGTCGCAATTCGACGGTGCGAAGGCGGCCGGCGAGATCTTCCCCACCGGCCAGGACCTGTACGAGCTGATCCGGGTGCAGTCGGCGCACTACGGCTCGCTCATCCGCCGGCGGTACGGCGAGCCGTTCTTCTGTCACGAGACGCTCGAAGTCCAAGACGTGCTGCAGCTTGGCGTGCAGTCCCTGTAGCGTCTAGATTCACCCTCATGCCCAAGCGGCTGGTCTATCTCGACAACGCGGCCACGACGCCGGTGCGGCCCGAGGTGCTCGAGGCGATGCTGCCCTACCTGGGGCGTGACGTGTTCGGGAACCCCTCCTCGGCGCACCGTTTCGGGCGCGCCGCGCGCGCGGGCGTGGAAGAGGCGAAGCGCGCCATCGCGGAGGCGCTTGGTGCCGAGCCCGGACAGGTGATTTTCACCTCGGGCGGCACCGAGGCGGACAACCTGGCGGTGATCGGCGCCGCGCTCGCGGCGCGCGATCGCGGGGGGCCGTTCCGCGTCGCCGTGTCGGCCATCGAGCACAAGGCGGTGCTCGCCGCCGCGCATGCCGTCGTTCATCTCGGCGGTGAGGAAATCATCCTTCAGGTGGACGGCGCGGGCGCGGTATCGGCGGAGGCGCTGGACGAGGCGCTCGGGCGGGGCGTGGCCATCGTGTGTGTGATGTGGGTGAACAACGAAGTGGGCGCGGTGCAGGCGGTCGCGCGGCTCGCGGCGCGATGTCGCGAGGCCGGCGTCCCGTTCCACGTGGACGCCGTGCAGGCCTTCGGGAAGATCCCCGTCTCGCTCCGCGATGTTCCATGCACCCTGCTCACCCTCTCCGGCCACAAGATCGGGGCCCCAAAGGGGATCGGCGCGCTCATCGTGCGCGACCGGCACGTGGTGGAAGCGATCATCCACGGCGGCGGCCAGCAGTTCGGCATCCGCCCCGGCACGGAGAACGTGCCCGGGATCGTGGCGCTCGGGAAGGCGGTGGAGCTGGCCGCGCGCGAGCAGGCCGAGTTCGCCGCCCGCGTGGCCGCGCTCCGCGACGAGCTCGAGCGCCGGCTGGTCGCCGTCGTTCCGGACGCCGTGATCAACGCCGCCCGCGGGCCGCGGGCGCCGCACGTCTCCAACGTGTCGATTCCCGGCACGGACAGCGAGGCCCTGTTGATGCATCTGGACCTCGCCGGGATCGCGTGCTCCTCGGGTTCCGCCTGCAGCACGGGGGCGGTCGAGCCCTCGCACGTGCTCACGGCCATGGGCGTGCCGCGCGAGCTGGGGGTGGCGGCGTTGCGCTTCTCCTTCGGCAAGGACAACACCATGGAGGACGTGGAGGCCGTGGCGGCCGCGTTCCCGAAGATCGTGGAGAAGGTGCGGGCCCTTTCAGCGGTCTTGCATCGATGACCGAGCGTGTTCTGGTCGCGATGTCGGGCGGGGTGGACAGCTCCGTCGCCGCCGCGCTGCTCGTGGACGCGGGGTACGACGTCGTCGCCGCCACCATGAAGTTGTTCTGCTACGGCGACTCGGTCCCCGATCGTCCCTGCTGCTCCCTCGACTCGATCACCGACGCCAAGCTCGTCGCGCACAAGCTCGGTATCCCGCACTACGTGCTGAACCTGGAAGATCGGTTCGGGCGCGACGTGATCGCCGATTTCGTCAGCGAGTACGCCCGCGGCCGCACGCCTATCCCGTGCGTGCGCTGCAATTCCTTCACCAAGTTCCGTGACTTCCTGCACCACGCCGACGCGCTCGAGTGCGCCTACGTCGCCACGGGCCACTACGCCGTCGCCAGGGACGGGGCGCTGTTCCGCGGGCACGACCCGCAGAAGGACCAGTCGTATTTCCTCTGGGGCATCGATCGCTCGGTCGTCGCGCGGATGCTCACGCCCGTGGGCGGCCTCACCAAGCGGGAGACCCGCGCGGTCGCGCGACGGCTCGGCCTCGTCACGGCCGACAAGCCCGAATCCGTCGAGATCTGCTTCGTTCCCGACGACGACTACGTCGGCGTCCTCGAGCGCCATCTCCCGGCGGACGCTCCGGCCCTCGCGCCCGGACCGCTGGTCACGGCGGGCGGTGCGATCGTGGGCGAGCACGCCGGCTTCGCCCGCTACACCATCGGACAGCGCCGCGGCCTCCCCGGCGGATTCCGTGAACCGATGTACGTCGTCGCCATCCGGCCCGAGACGCGGGAGGTCGTGATCGGGCCGGGAGACGACCTGTTCGGCCACGCGGTCGAGCTCGCCGAGGTGAACTGGCTCGCCCAGCCGCTGGCACCGGGCGACGCCGCCTTCGTGCAGTGCCGCTACCGCGCGGCGGCGGTGCCCGGCCGCGTGCGGGAGCGCGCGGGCGACGGGCTCGTACTCGATCTCGCCCAGCCGGTGCGGGCGATCACGCCGGGGCAGTCGGGCGCCCTGTACGACGCGGACGGGCGCCTGCTCGGTGGGGGCGTGATCGCGTAACAGGAGCCGTGCGCCCCGTCATGGTCCGATCGGCGGGATGAGGGTACGTTTCAGTCTGGGTCATCCGCCGCGGCGCTCCCGCCCTGACCGTCGCCGGCACGCTCACATCTCGGAGGAGCAGCATGCCCTCACGTCACGGTCATCCCCGGTGGGGCCTCGCGGTCGTCGCCGCCTTCGCCGCCGCCTGCAACAGCACCACCGCGCCGCCGCAAGCTCACCTCGCCGACCCGCAACAGCTGAGCTCCGACGTCCAGACTGTGTTGGGTGTCCTGCAATCAAACGTCTTCGAAAGCTTCGGCGTCGTGAGCACGGACACGGGCTCTCCAGCCGCGGTGGCGACGCCCGCGGGAGCCCTGCTCGGGGTCGCGCCGTTCACGGTCCCACGCAGCTCCAGCCAGCCGTACGCCGATGCGCCACGGCGGCTGCAGGCGCTCCGACGGGCGGCGGGTGCGCTCGGCTCCGGCATCAGCGCCAGCGTGATTCCGCCACAGTATCTGGGCCAGACGTTCGTGTGGGACGACGCGACGCATAAATATGTCGTGGGCCCCGACGCCGGACCGAGCAACGGCGTGCGGATCATCTTGTACGCGCTCAACCCGGTCACCGGCGCCGTGGCCGAGCCGTCCAGCGCCGTGGGGTTCGCGGACCTCCTGGACGAGAGCACCACCAGCCCCGCCGTCAACAAGCTCCACGTGATCGTCAAGGACGGCACGCCCGCGAGTCCCGGTCCCGTCACGTACGCGGACTACAGCGTGAGCGGCAGCGTCACCGGCAGCCCGGCGACGGCGTTCACCGCCTCGGCGATCGGCTTCGTGAGCGACGGCACGCACACGCTCTCGTTCGACGCCACCTTCTCGGCGACGAACCTCACCACCGACAACCCGGACGCCCAGATCGACGTCACGTGGGACCTGGACAACCCCGTCATTCACGTAGTTCTGCACGAGACGCTGGCTACCTCCGACGCGAACCACCTGGCGGTCACGATCGACTTCAGCGTGACGCGCGGGACGGAGACGGTCTCCGTGACGGGGACCGTACTGGTGGTGCTCTCTCCGCCGGCCGTGACGGCCAACCTGTCGATCACCGTGAACGGGGTCGCCTATGCGCGCATCACCGGTACCGCCAACGCCACGAGCAACGACATCGTGCGGCGCCACGCCGACGGCAGCGCAGTCTCTGCCGCCGAGGACCAGGCCCTCTACGATCTCTTCCTGCTGCCGCTCGAGATGGAGATCGCGATCGAAAGCCTGTTCAACCCCAGCCAGCATCTGATGGGCGGCTGAGCAGCGGCGCTCCACAGGCGAACCCCCGCCCGGCGTGGCCGGGCGGGGGTTCTTGTCTTACTTGGTCGGGTGGAGAGTGTGCAAATGGTCTATCGCGCCGTCGCCGACTGCCTCGTGCTGGTGCACGCCGGCTTCGTCGGGTTCGTGATGCTGGGCGGATTCCTCGCCTGGCGCTGGGGACGCGTGGTCTGGGCCCACGTGCCGGCCGCCTTGTGGGGCGCGGCCATCGAGTACGGTGGCTGGGTCTGCCCGCTCACGCCGCTCGAGAACGCGCTCCGGGCCCGGGCCGGACTGGAGGGCTATCGGGGCGGGTTCGTCGAGCACTACGTTATCCCGGTCCTCTACCCGGCGGGGCTCACGCCGCCAACGCAGATCCTGCTCGGCAGCGTGGTGCTGATCGTGAACCTCGTCGCCTACACCGTCCTCATCCGCCGCGCCCTTCGGGGAGGGGGAGGCTGACCCTATGACCACACGCCGCGGTTTCCTCGAGTCGCTCCTCACCGCCGGTGCCGCCCTCCCGGCGCTCCGGGACGACGCGCTCCCGCGGCTCGCGCGCATCGCCCGTCACGTGGACCGCCGGCCTACCGACGACGTCACGCGCGACGAGGACTTCTGGCTCGAGGTCCAGCAGGCCTTTACGCTCGATCGCACGATCATCAACCTGAACAACGGCGGGGTGAGCCCGAGCCCACGCATCGTGCAGGACGCGATGCGCCGCTACCTCGAGTACTCCAACACCGCGCCGGCCTATACCATGTGGCAGGTGCTCGAGCCTGAGATCGAGGCCGTGCGGCACCGCCTCGCGGCGAGCTTCGGCTGCGACCCCGAGGAGATGGCGATCACACGCAACGCGAGCGAAGCACTCGAGATCGTGCAGCTCGGGATCCCGCTGGAGCGTGGGGACGAAGTACTGACGACCACTCAGGACTACCCGCGCATGCTCACGACGTGGCACCAGCGCGAGCGGCGGGAGGGCATCGTGCTGCGCGAGATCGGCTTTCCCGTGCCGCCACCATCCCAGGACGATTTGGCCGACCGCTTCGCGCGCGCCATCACTCCGAAGACCAAGGTCATCCACGTTTGCCACATCACGAACCTCACGGGGCAGATCTTCCCGATCCGCAAGATCGTCCGACTGGCGCGGGAGCGTGGGATCGAGGTGATCGTGGACGGGGCCCACGCGTTCGCACACTTCCCGTTCACCCGCGACGAGCTCGACTGCGACTATTACGGCACCAGCCTCCACAAGTGGCTGCTGGCGCCGCACGGCACCGGGTTCCTGTACGTGCGGAAGGCGAAGATCGAGCGGCTCTGGCCGCTCATGGCGGCCCCGCCCGAGATGAACCGCGACGTCCGGAAGTTCGAAGAGATCGGGACCCATCCCGCCGCGAACCACAACGCCATCGCCGAGGCGCTCACGTTCCACGAGGGGCTCGGACCCGAGCGAAAGGCCGCGCGCTTGCGGTACCTGTTCCAGCGCTGGGCAAAGCGGCTGGACCAGAGGCCGGGCGTGAGGATCCTCACCCCGTACGACCCCGCCCAGTCGTGCGGGCTCGCGAGCCTCTCAGTCGAGGGACTGGACGTCAACAAGCTCGTCGCCTTCCTTTGGGACAAGCATCGTATCCTCGTCACGCCGATCGTGCACAAGGAGTTCAGCTGCGTGCGCGTGACACCGAACGTGTACACGACACTCCCGGAGGTCGATCGCTTCACGGACGTGATGGAAGACGTGATTCGAAAGGGGCTGCCCGCATGAACCGGACGATCGCGGAGATCGCACTCGCTTTGGCGTTGACGGGCTGCGGTGGCGGGCGGTCCGGCAGGGCCGGTAGCGCGGCCGCCGACACCCTCACCGAGCGGCAGCGGGACTCGATCCTGGCCCGGTCGCGCATCCCGGGCGCGAGCGGGGTCGGCGCCGCGTTGCGCGCCGCCGATTCCACCAACGCGAGAGTTCGGGCGGCGGACAGCGTCGCGCCGTGAAGCCGGTCGTCTGGGCCAGCGTGTGCGCCCTGGGCGCGTGCGCCCCCTCCAACCCCTGCACCGCCGCGGCGATGCACCTGCAGACTCTCTATGCCCAACGCTACGTCGGTCACTGGGTGGTGGCCCGGGGCGACACGCTCACCCTGCCCGAGCTGGGCGACCGCTTCAAGCTGACCGACGTGATCCTGGACAGCACGCGGGTCGTGGTGGGCCGCACCTGCCACTTCAGGGGCACGCTCATCTTCCGAGTGCCGCCCGACACGCTCCCGGTCACGTGGGTGGGCTACCCGGAGCAGGCCCTGGTGTACGGGTGGCCAGCCACGCTCGGGCCGTTCGCCGGCATCGGAGCGTCGCGCGTGGGGGACTCGCTCGCGGGAGCGATCCTGTTCGATTCGCGGCTGGGTGTGCGGGCGCGCCCGGGCGCGACAGCGCGCTTCGTCGCAGGCCGCGCGCGCCGATGAGCGACGCCGTATCTTAGGGAGCGCGCCACAACGGGGGAGACCGTGGACGGGCAGCGCGTGGTGTCGTACGGCAGCATGCTCGGCATCGCGTTCGGTGGATTCACGTGGGTGGTCGTGGCGGGCAACCTCATCCACGAGCCCGTGGTGAGCCTCGCGGGAGCCCTGCTCGGTGTCGGCGTCTGGATCGTGGGCGGGCGGGCCCTACTGCGCTACCCCGCGCGCCGCGGCCTCGTGATGGGCATCGCCGTCCTATTCGTCGTGTTCGCGGACTGGGCATTCCTCGGGATCGTGCTCCCGCGGATCCCCGAGGGGGGCAGTATCTACGTGGGCACGTCCCGTTCCGCCTATGCCGCCCTGCACCCGATCCTGATCGTGGCGGGACTGGCCGGTACCGGCCTCGTGCTATGGGACCTGCTGTTCCGGAGACCGTGACATGTCTCTCACCACGGCCGAGCGCACCACCCTGATCGAGCGGTACGCCCACGGGCCGGCCCTGCTCGCCGCGGCGCTCGCCAAAGTGCCGCGCGACGCGCTCAAGTGGAAGCCCGGGACCGATCGCTGGTCGGCGCACGAAATCGTGGTCCATTGCGCCGACAGCGAGACGAACGCCCACATGCGACTGCGCTACTTGCTGGCGGAGCCCGAGCCCCTGATCGTCGGATACGACCAGGACCGCTGGGCGAAGCGCTTCGATTATCACGCGCATCCGCTCGACGCGGCGCTGGCCACCGTGCAGGCGGTGCGGGCGAACACCGTGCCGCTGCTGGAGCGCGCGACGGAGCAGGACTGGCGCCGGGTGGGCCGGCACACGGAGTCGGGCCCGTACAGCGCGGAGGACTGGCTGGCGGTCTACGCCGAACACCTGGAGAAGCACTCGCGCCAGATCCAGGGCAACCTCGAGGCCTGGAGAAAGCAAGCACGATGAAGGGCTTCTTCTATCGTCTCCTCATCACGGCCCTGGGCCTGTGGGCCGCCGAGACCATAGTCCGCGGGATCCACATCGACCGCTGGGACCACCTTCTCGTGGCCGCGCTGCTGCTCGGCATCGTGAACGCGGTGATCCGGCCGGTCATTCTCATCCTCACGCTCCCGCTGACGGTGCTCACCCTGGGACTGTTCATTTTGGTCGTGAACGGGATCTCGTTCTACCTCGTCGGCTGGCTCGTGCCGGGATTCTCGGTGAGCGGCCTCGGCGCCGCCGTGCTCGGGTCCATCGTGGTGGGGCTCACGGGGTGGTTCGCGTCGGCGTTCGTGGGCGGATCGGGCAGGATCGAGCGCTATCGTCGCATCGAGGTCACGGGACGCCACCTCGACTGATGGATCGCCTGTTCGCCACCCTCGGCGCGGTGTCGGCCTTTCTCGCCGTAGCCGCGGGCGCGTTCGGCGCGCACGCGCTGCGCACCCGCCTCTCCCCGGACCTGCTCGCGGCATTCGAGACCGGCGCGCGCTACCAGATGTACCACGCCCTCGCCCTGCTGCTCGTCGCCTGGGCGGCGACCCGCTGGTTGGGACCGCCCATCCGGGCCGCCGGGTGGCTGTTCGTCGCCGGGACCGTGATCTTCTCCGGCTCGCTCTATGTGCTCGCCCTCACCGGCGCGCGCGGCTTCGGCGCCGCGACGCCGCTGGGCGGCCTCGCGTTCCTCGCCGGCTGGTTGGCCCTCACCGTGGGTATCTGGCGAGGCTGACCGACACTCGAACCTCAACGGAGCGTCTCGCAAGCGACATGATCCTCGCCACTCTCGTCGTCTCGACCGCCTTCCTCCAAGCGCCTGCCCTGCCGCTCACCGCCGCGCCGACACGCCCACTGGGCACGCTGCGCGAGCAGGCCGCGGTCGAGCAGGAGTGGCTGCGCTATCGGCTCGACTCGGTGCTCCCCCGGCTGATGCGGCAGTATCACGTCGCGATGTGGGTGGTGCCCATGCGTGAATACAACGAAGACCCCGTCTTCTGGTCCCTCGTCTCGGCCACGACGTTCTTCGCGCGGCGTCGCACGATCTACGTGTTCTACGATCGCGGGCCCGAGCGCGGCGTCGAGCGGCTCGCCCTCGGCGGCACGTCCCAGGGCGGTGTGTACGACGCCTACCACGCCAGGGACGCGATCGACCCGTCGATCGGCCGGCGGCCCGAGCTGGTGGGCCAGGCCCAGTGGGATCTGCTGCGTCGCGTGATCGAGGAGCGCAATCCACAGACCATCGCCGTCGACATCTCGCACGCGCACGCCTTCTCGGACGGGCTGTCCACCGGCGAATGGGAGCAACTCGAGGCGGTGCTTCCGGCGTCGTACCGCGGCCGCATCGTGCGCGCCGAGCGACTGCCGCTCGAGTATCAGGAGATCCGCGCGCCCGGGATGCTGCCCGTGTATCGGCGCCTCATGGAGGTCGTCTGGGGAGTCATCGACACGGCGTTCTCGAACCGGGTGATTGCTCCGGGACGTACCACCACGGACGACGTCGCCTGGTGGATGCGCCAGCGCGTCAACGACCTCGGCTTCGGTACCTGGTTCCACACCGACGTGGACGTGCAGCGGCAGGGCCGCGACCTCTCCGACTCGGGCATCGTCGTGATCCAACGCGGCGACGTGCTGCACTGCGACTTCGGCATCACGGCGCTGGGCCTGAACACCGACACGCAGCACATGGGCTACGTGCTGCGACGGGGCGAGCAAGACGTGCCCGCAGGCCTCAAGCGAGCGCTCGCGAACTCGAACCGACTACAAGACTTCCTGCTCGCCGAGATGCGCCCCGGGCGCACCGGGAACGAAGTGCTCGCGGCCGCGCTCGCGCAGATGCGCGCCGCGGGGATCAACGGCACGATCTACACCCACCCCATCGGCGACCGTGGTCACGGTGCGGGGCCGCTGATCGGCCTGTGGGACCATCAGGAAGGCGTTCCGGAGCGCGGCGACGTCGCCCTGGTGCCGAACAGCTGGTTCTCGATCGAGCTGCAGGCCACCACGCCGGCCCGCGAATGGGACAACCAGGGGATCCGCTCGGCTCAGGAAGAGGACGCGGAGCTCGGTCCCGACGGCCGCATGCGCTGGATCCTGCGGCGCCAGACTGCGTTCCACGTCGTGAAATGACGGGAAGGGGGAAAGGGGAAAGGGGAAACGTGAATATCTGCGACATCGAGACCCCGGCCCTCCTGCTGCACCTGGACGTCGTGGAGCGGAACGTCGCGCACATGGCAGCGCGGGCCCGACAGCTCGGCGTGGCGCTCCGGCCGCACGCGAAAACGCACAAGTGCGTCGAGCTGGGACGACTGCAGCTCGAGCACGGGGCGCGGGGGCTCACGGTGTCCACGCTCGTAGAAGCCGAGGTGTTCGCCCGTGCCGGAGTCACCGATCTCACGTGGGCGTTCCCGATCGATCCGGGCCACGTCGCCCACGCGCGTCGCATCGTGCAGGAGACCGGGGCGACCCTGCGCGTCGTGGTCGACGACCTCGGCGCGGCCCAGGCGCTCGCTGCCTCGGGGCTGCACGTGTGGCTCAAAGTGGATTGCGGCTACCACCGCGCCGGCGTAGACCCAGCGTCGCGCTACGCCGTGGACGTGGCCCGCGAGCTCGACCGGGAGAGGGGCCTTTCGTTCGACGGGATCCTCAGCCACTCCGGCCACGCGTACCGCACGACGAGCAAGGAAGAGGCGGCCGCGGTAGCCGAGAGCGAGCGCGGCGTCATGGTGGGGTTCGCCGCGCGCCTGCGCGAGGAGGGCATCGCGATCCGCGAGGTGAGCGTCGGTTCGACGCCCGCGATGGCGGCGGCCACCGATCTGGCGGGCGTCACCGAGGCGCGACCGGGCAACTACGTGTTCTACGACCGGACGATGATGCTGATCGGGTGCTGCGAGCCGGCGGACGTGGGCGTCAGCGTGCTCGCAACGGTGGTGTCGCATCAGCCGGGAGCGTCACACCTGGTCGTGGACGCCGGGGCGCTCGAGCTCTCCAAGGACCCGGGGCCCGCGCACGTGGGTCCACCGGCGATGGGCGCGGTGAAAGACGCTCCGGACCTGGCCGTCGCGACCCTGTCGCAGGAGCACGGGCTGATCCGCGCCGCATCGGCGGCGGCGCTCGAGGGGCGCTGCAACGTGGGCGACAAGGTCGAGATCATTCCCAACCATTCCTGTCTCACGGTCGCGCACTTCGACGCGTATCACGTCGTGAGAGGCACGGGGGACGCGGGACGGGTGGTGGACCGCTGGAAGGTCGAGCGGGGGCGATGAGCGCACCGCCCCCGGCCGTCGCGGCGCTCGCCTGGGCGGTGGTGGGGCCGGCCGCGCTGATTTACGGTGCCACGCGCATTCGGCGCGGCAAGGTCGGCCTGCATGTGACCCTCATGAGTGTGAGCGCGGTCATCGAGATCGCCGTCGTGGTCGGATTCTCTTTCCTCATGGTTCCCAGTCCCCGTCGCGCCGCACTCGTCGCGCTGCCGTTTTTCAAGATCCATCTCGCATTCGCCGTCACGGCGCTCGCAGGGCTGGCATGGCAGCTCACGAGCCGCGCCGTGGCGCGCCTGCGGCCGCTGCATCGGCACACCGGCCCGTACGTCGTGCTCGCGTGGTGCCTCGCGCTCCTCACGGGGATCTACAACTACGTCTTTCTTTACGTGATGGGCTCCCCATGAAGACCATTCTCCGTCACCTGGTGCTGTGCTCCCTGCCCCTCGTGTTCGCGGCGGGCTCGGGCCACTACTTCACGACGATCCAAGGATCCTGCGGCGCCATGGTCGGCGCGCTGTTCTCGGGCAAGTGCGCGGGGCGGCAGCGACAGTACCTCGCGCGGTTTCAGCTCGGCGGCGGGGCGGCCGGGACCGTGATCGCGGCGACGCTGGGAGCGTGGCTGGAACATCGTCGCCGGCGCGCCGTACAACGGACAACCGCAGAACAACCGACAACCCCAGTGGGAGAGCCGTCATGACGCGCATCGCTTCGATCATCGCGCTGGCCCTGCTCACCCGTGGCCTCGCGGCCCAAGATACGACGAATGCGACGAAGGCCGCGGCCCCCGCCCCTGCTCCCGCAGCCGCGCCCGCCGCAGCTGCCATCGACGTCGCCGAAGCCGTGGTCGCCAAGACGGTGGTGGATCGCCAGCCGCAGGATACGGGCAGCACGTTCCCCGCCGACGTCGGTCAGCTGGTCTGCTGGACCAAAGTGTCGGGGGCGGGAGGCGCGAGCATCCACCACGTATGGTTCCATGGAGACACCCAAGTGGGTGACGTGGAGCTGCAGGTGGGCGGGTCGCCGTGGCGCACGTGGAGCAAAAAGACCGTGCCAACCGATTGGACCGGCGCGTGGCACGTCGAAGTGCGGGATGCCGCCGGTACCGTGCTGAAGCGAATCGATTTTTCGGTGGGTCAGTAACCGCCTAGCGCTGCCTGACGCCGACGCCGGCCCGAGCGATCCCGGCGCGAGCTTGCGAGCCGCCCCAGGTCTCTCGCCCCATCGCGACGCCGTGCGATACCCCCGGCGCCGTTCCCGCACCGGTCCGCGCAACCGCGACGGCGCGCGAGCGCACGGGCGCCTGGCTCGCGGCCGCCGCCGGCGTCCCGCCCCCCTGCTCCCGCACGCCGAAGTCGGAACGCCTCACAGCCTGACCAAGCGCCTCGGGGTGGGCGGGGGCGAGGCCGCCCGCTCGAGCCACGAACGCAGCAGCCGTCGAGCGCTCCGCCGCGGGAGCCGAGAAGCGCGTGAATGGCACGTGCGTGCGTGGGCCGGCGGATTGAGCCGACGGTGTAGTGGCCCGCTCACGCGCGCGCGGCTCGATCGGAACGGGCCCGGCGGCGTGGCGGGGTGAGGTGAACCGCGATCCAGGCGAGAGCAGCTGTGGTCCGGCGGTCGACCGGGGACCAAGTGCGAGCGCGAGAGCGCTGGTCGGCTGCCGCGGCTCACGCACGGGTTCCCGTTGGAACCGGCGACGCCCGAACCCGCGCTCGTAGATGATCAGCTGTTCCCCGATGAACGTGCAGTTCAAGCAAGTAGGGTACGCGTCGTAGGCGGGCGCGGTCTCCTGCTGCGTGAGGTCCTGCTGCTGCGGCGTGAGGTCCTGCTGCGCGTAGACCGGTGGCGCGACGCTGTAGGTCACGAGATCGTAATTGAAGTACCCGTCCCCCAACATCCGCTGCACGATGTCGCTCATCGACCCCGCCACGTCGGCGCCCGACCAGGTGGGGACCAGCGCTGCGGAGTCCCACGCGGCGGCCCGCACGAATTCATCGAACCTGAGCGGGTCGGGCGACAGCGCGGCCAGGACCATCCCGGTGCCATCGGGCTCGGCCACGACCCAAGCGGCCCGGTCGTCGCCGCCGCGAATCTCGTAGGTGCCCGCTCGGACAAAGGGGTCGGTGCTCGGATTCTTGGGGAACAGGACCTCGATCCGGCCGTCGGTGCGGCGGTGTAGGACGACGAGGTCGCCGTCCTGACCAGCCTCGACGTACACGCGCACCGCCGCGCCGCGCGCCAGCGGGCTCGGGGAGCCGAGCCAGACCCGTACGGCCCGCGGCGGCGTAGCGGCGGGGGCCGGGGCTACGGGGTTCTGCAGCAGCAGTGCTACAAGTGGTGTGATCATGGATTGGGCAGCCCGGCTCGCTTGGTCGTAATGATGATAACCCCGCCGGCCCCGCGCGATCCCTGGGGTCCCTTTCGGGTTTGTTTCGGCAACCTGGGAGATGGGTCCGGGCCGCCCGGCGAACCCGGCCGACCCCTGCGCCGCGTGACGGCCGCGGCTGCGCAGCAGTCGGACCCGGGCCTCCGCGACGACCCACTGCCGCGTGCTCGATCCGGTGAGGCGCCACACGGCGCGGACCTCGTCGAGCAGCTCGCCCCGCCGAGGATCGGCGGCGATCCACGCCTGGATCGCGGCCGCCTCGTCGGGCGAGCAGTCGCCCTCGACGAAGCCCAGCAGGGACTCCTCGATCCCCTCCGTCATGGCGGGCCTCCTGCCTCGACAACCCGCGAAGGAGACGGGAGTATGACGTGGGAACGACTAGCCGGCGCGGTCTTCGGAAATGACAGGAAGGGCCAGGTAGGGTCCCAGCTTGGCGCGTAGCCGCAGCGTAGCGCGCCACATCTGCGA
>QHTP01000200.1 GCA_003220855.1 Gemmatimonadota bacterium | reverse complement strand
TTCCAGCCGTGGCAGCTCGTCCAGGTCTTTGAGCCCCAGAATCTCCAGGAACTGCGGTGTGGTCCCGTAGAGCAGCGGCCGCCCGAGCCCCTCGCCCCGGGTCACCACCTCCACCAGCCCCCGCTCCGCCAGTTTGTCAATCACGGCGCCGGAATCGACGCCACGGATCTCGTCCACCTCCGACCGCCCCACCGGCTGCCGGTATGCGATGATGGCCAGCGTCTCGAGCGCCGCGGGCGACAGGCGTCGCGGGCGCAGCGCGAACTGGGCGCGCTCAATCGCCTCGGCGTATTCGCGCCGCGTGAGGAATTGCCATCCCTGCGCGATCTCGACCAGCTCGACGCCGTGGTCGGCGGCGGCAAACGCGTCCCGCAGCTCGGCGAGCGCCGCCTGCACGGCGCCCTCGCCCGCCGCCGGCTCGAGGGTGCGCAGCTCCTCCACCGTCAGCGGGCGCGACGAGGCGAACAGTGCCGCCTCAAACAGCGTCGCGAGGGGACTCACGGCGGATCTGGATCGGGGTGAACGCTCCCGCCTGGTGGACGCTCAACGACCCACGCTTGGCGAGCTCCAGCAGCGCGATGAATACCGAGAGCACATCGATGAGGGTGGGGCGCGCTCCCACGACGTCCAGCCAGCCGAACTCCGCCCGCTCGGCGAGCAGCGCCTGCAGTTTCGCAGTCGCCCCCTCCACGTCGAGCGGCCGCGGCACCACGCGGTGCAGCACCGGCTCCGGGATGAGGGCGATCACGCGCTCCGCCGCGGCCAGGAGGTCATTCAGCTCGATCACCAGAGGCGCCGGCGGCGCCGCGGGCGGCTCGGGGCGGAATCCGCGCCCCAGCTGCTCGGCGCGGCGGGCCGCCGCCTGCCCCAGCCACTCGACCAGCTCGCGGATCTGGTGGTACTCGAGCAGCCGCCGCACCAACTCGGCCCGCGGATCTTCCCACTCGTCGTCTCCCATCCGCCGCGGCAGCAGCATCTGCGCCTTGATCCGGAGCAGCCGTGCCGCCATCTCGAGATAGTCCGCCGCCTGGTTCAGCCCCAGCTCGTTGATCACCGCCAGGAACTGATCGGCGATCTTCGCGATCGGCAGGTCGGTGATGTCGAGCTCGTCCTCGTGGATCAGGTGCAGCAGCAGATCGAGCGGCCCCGAGAACTGCTCCAGCTCGATGACGAAGCCGGACCGGTCTTGCACCACGGGACTCGCGGGCCCGCTCATGACGGGAACGCGCCTTGCGAGACGGCGAAGCCGCGCACCAGCGCCCAACCCACGCCCATCAGCTCGTAGGCCGGCCACAGCAGCGTCTGCAGCACCCCGGGGAATGCCCACATCAGAACCATGATCGGAATGAATCCCAACGCCTGGAGCTGCCGATACCTCAGACCGGCGCCGGGCGGCAACAAGTGGTAGAACACATGGCTCCCGTCGAGCGGCGGCACCGGAATGAGGTTGAAGAAGGCCAGGACGACGTTGAGCCACATCCCCCACCACAGCATGCGCTGGACGATTTCGAACGTGCTCGTGAGCGCTGGAACCGCGTTCCCCACCATGCCAACGATCGCGAACAGCAGCGTGCACACCAGGAAGAGCCCGAGGTTCACGGTGATGCCCGCCAGGGAAACGATGATGTCGCCCCGGCGGAACTGCCGGTATTTGCGCGGATTCACCGGGACCGGCTTGGCGGCGCCGAACGGCGGCGCACCGATTCTCCAGAGGAGAAACGGGACGATCACGGTCATCAAAGGATCGATGTGCTTCAGGGGGTTCAAGGTGAGCCGCCCCAGCATGTAGGCGGTGTCATCGCCCTGCCGGTACGCGGCCTCGGCATGGGCATATTCGTGGGCCACGATCGAGAACAGCAGGACCGGGGCCCAGACGAGGAATTCGAAGGAGATGGCTCGCGCTCGTGGGTCGGTGACCGCCTAAGATAACGCGCCGGCGGGGGGTGGGTCAACGCCGTAGCGCCTTGACCGACCTGCACTTACCCTCTATGTTCCGCGCTTCACGAGGAGGCCGCCGGTGCCGAGAATCGAGTCCGCGAAGAAGGCGATGCGCCAAGGGCGCGCCCGCCACGAACGCAACCGGGCGCAGAGCTCCGCGCTCCGCACCGCGCTGAAGCGCGTGCGCGCAGCGACCTCGGCCGAGCAGGCCGGAGGGGCGTACAAGATTGCGGCCCGGCTCCTGGACAGAGCCGCCCGAAAAAATTTGATCCACGCGAATACTGCGGCGAGACACAAGTCGAGACTTGCCGCCGTCCTCAAGAAACTCTCCAAATAGACGGCGTCACCAAAAGACGTCGCGGATAGACGTCGTTCCGTGACGCCTCTCCGTGACGTCTCTCCGTGACGCTCTTTGCCGTTACATCGCGGCTAGTTCCGCCCCACACTGCTGGCAATACCACTCGGTAGGCAGATTCATCGTCCCACAGTCTCTGCAGCGCAACGTCCTGTCCCCGTCCTCCGCGTCGCCGGCCGCCGCCGGATCAGGGACGATTGGAGCCGGGATCGGGTTCGCGGCCCGAGGCGCCGACGGGCTCTGCGGACGCGGCACATCGGCGGGAATGGACGGCTGGAATTGCGCGCCACTGGCGCGCCGCGGCGATGGGGCGGTCTGCTCGTCTTCGGTCACCGACTTGATGAACGCCAGCTCGTCTTCTTGCCCCGCCTTCGCGGGCTTGGGGTGCGGCTGCGGTGGGGGGGCCGGGACCGGCCGGGAAGGTTCGGGGGCCGGATGCGGCACCGCCCGGGGAGGCGGAGTCGGCCGGTGGCTGACCAGGGCATCCAGCTCCTCGAGCTTGTGGATGTCGGCCACGACCGATTGCAGATCCTCCCGCACCGACACGAGCTCCGCCAGGACGTCCTTGTGGACCTGCTCCCACTGCGATTCGTCGTACTCGCCGACGGCGTGACGCAGCTCCGTCTCGGTGAGCTTCTCCTGGGCGCGCGCTTCCTTTTTCTGCAGCTCGCCGCGCAGGTGCCGCTTCTCCTCGATGGCCTGGCGCGCGCTTTCCGCGTGGGCCTTGAGCTCTTCGGTGACGGCCGAGAGGCGCGCCTCGTAATCGGAGCGGACGCGCGCGCGCACGTGCCCGGGCGTCGCGTCCGCCGAGTCGTTCAGACGCGCGATCCAGGCTTCGTATTGGCGCCGCTCCTCCAGCAGCTGCTGGATGATCACGGTGCTCTTGGAAGGTGTCTTCGCCACTGCTCCAAAATAAGCGTTCGGAGCCCAAAGGTGTAAGTCCAACTCGCTGGTAAGGTTATGCGGGAGCTTCGAGCTGGTGCACGACCGTGCCGCCCACGAGCGTGAGCGCGGCGCGCCCCGTGAGGGCGCGACCCGCGAACGGGGTGTTGCGGCTCTTCGAGAGCAGGGCCGCGGGCTCGACGGTCCAGCGGGTGGTCGTGTCCAGAAC
>QHTP01000016.1 GCA_003220855.1 Gemmatimonadota bacterium | reverse complement strand
GCGGCCTCGAACGCTCCCTTGCGCAGCGCGTTGGCCCCCGTGAACGCGCCGCGCTCGTGTCCGAACAGCTCGTCCTCGACCAGGTTTTCGGGCAGAGCGGCGGCGTTGAGCGCCACGAACGGCCCGCCGGGATTGGCCCCGAGCCGATGCAGCTCGCGGGCGACGAGCTCCTTGCCGGAGCCGCTCTCGCCCGTGATCAGCACGGGGCTCGGGATCTTGGCCACGCGGGCGATGGCGTCCGCGAGCCGGCGCATGGTGGCGCTCGCACCCACGAACGCCGCCTCGGTGCCGAGCCGCTCGCGCAGCGCCGTGAGCTGCCCGGTAAGCCGCGCCCGCTCCCGGGCGTTCTCGATCTCGCGCACGACGCGCTCCATCGGCTCGGCCTTGTCGATGAAGCCCTGCGCGCCGAGATGGATCGCCTGGACGCAGCGGTCGTAGTTCCCCGTGCCCGTGTAGACGATCACCGGCGGGCGGGCCTCGCGGCGCGCCATGCCGCGCAGCACCTCGAAGCCGTCCATGCCCGGCATCTCGAGGTCGAGCAGCACGCAGTCGACGGCCTCACGCTCGAGCAGGTCGAGCGCCTCGCGGCCGCTCCCGGCGATGAGGGTCTCGTAGCCGCCCACGCGCTTCAGATCGTAGGCGTACTGGTCGGCCATGGCGGACACGTCGTCGACGACGAGCACCACGGTCATGCTCAGGCTCCTGGCAGGTCCACGATGAAACGACTTCCGGCGCCCGGCTGCGTCTCCACCCGCAGCACGCCGTTGGCGTCGAGCACGAGCCGGCGCACGATCGACAGGCCGAGCCCCGTGCCGCCGGGCTTGGTGGAGTAGAAGTCGTCGAAGGCCCGATCCAGCTCGGTCCGCGTCATCCCCTTGCCAGTGTCGGCGACGATGATGCGGACGCCGAGCCGGCCGTTCGCCGGCGCCCCCGCCATGGCCGAGATCGTCACCGTGCCGGGGCGGGCCTCGAGACTGTCCACCGCGTTGCCGATGAGATTCTCGAGGATGCGCCGCAACACGAGCTGGTCGGTGCACACGAGTGGGAGGTCTTCGGCCAGGTCCGCGCGCAGGTCAGGCGTCCCGGTGGCGCCCAGGCGCCCGAGGGTTTCCCGGATCACCTGGCGCACGTCGCACGGCTCGCGCGCCGGCGCCGGATAGAGGCGGGCGTAGTTGCCGGCGAGGTTTTCGAGATACGAGATGCTGGCTTCGACGGTCCCCTGGCGCTCTCGAAAGACGGTGGTGAGTCGGTCGGGCTCGGTCGCCGCGGTCTCCGTGAAATGCCGGAACACGTTGCGGATGGGCGTGAGGCCGTTCTTGATGTCGTGATTCACCTGGCGGGCGAGGTCGCCCATGGCGATGCGTCGCTCCGCCTCCCGCAGCTTCGCGGCTCCGGCGCGGAGCCGCTCGGTCATCGAGCCGAGCAGCCGTGTGAGCGCGCCGATCTCGTCGGCGCGCTCGCTGTCGAAGCTGACATTCAGCCGGTCCATGTCGATCTGCGCGGTCTTCCGGGCCAGCGCCGTGAGCGGCCGGCTGATGCGCAGCGACAGCCAGCCGCCCAGGAGCAGCGCGATCGTGCCGGCCAGTAGCACCGCGGCGAGGAACGCTACATCGACGCCCCGGCGCAGCGCGGTGAGGGAGCCGAGCGAATGACTGACGACGATGCGTGCCGGCCGCAGCGCGCTCCCGGAGTCGCTCTCCAATACGAAGGGCAGCGAGACCTCGCTGAGCACTGCTCCCGCGGACGTGGCTGCGGGGAGGCTGTCCGTAGGCAGGCGGACGACCACGCTGAGCTCGGAGTCCGGCGTCAGCTCCGCGAGGTATGTCGAGTCGAGCGCGATCCCGCCCACCAGCGTGAACCGCCTGCCGGCCAGACGCAGCGAGTCGAGCCGGGCGATCGCGAGCACCGGCCCCTCGGGCGTGCGCGTCTGGATGAGGGCGATACCGCCCTGCGCGGCGGCGAGCGCGCGCGGCAGTCCAGGCTCGAGCCGATCGTATTCGTTGCGGAAGTGCCCCGAGCTCACGATGCGGCCCTGATCGTCCTGGATCTGGAGCATCGACAGACCGGCGAAGTGCATCGCTCCGCCCGCGTAGTCGAGCAGGTAGGTGCGGTCGCTCCCCTGCAGCACCGCCGCTCGGAATCGGTTGTCCGCGGCGATGGCATCGGTCAGGGCGTTGAGCCGGCGCGCGATCGCGGCGCCGTCCCGGGTCAGGTCGGCCCGGATCACCGCCGCGAGCGCTGCGACGCGGCCCTCGTACTCGGCGGTGAGGCGGCTTGCCATCTCGGTGCGCACGCGCACGCCGAACAGCGCGAGCGGTACCAGCACGATCACGCCGAACCCGACGAGGATGCGGGTCCGGAAGGTCATCGAGGGGAGATGCGCGGCGTGCCGTCCCAATCGACCTGCAGGGGAGGCAGGCCCCGGCGCACGAGGGCGTGGGGGCGGACGTCCAGCAATGGCTCGACCGTACCGGTCCAACTCCAGGGCGGCAGCTCCAGCGCCGCCCGGCAAACGTCGAACACCCGGCGGCGGAGCGGCAGCACGTACGCGGCGTCGCCGCCCGCCCGCAGCGCCGCCGCGAATACGGCCGGCGCGAGCCCCGTTGCCGCGGAGCGATTTCCCAGCGTTCCCAGACCGACGAGCCGGGCGGCCAGGTCGGCGGCGTTCCGATCGGATTGATCGTACACGACGCGCTGCCGCCGAGGGGCGGACACGGCCGTGTCGCGGGTCGTCGGGAACCCGCACGCCTGCAGATCCGCGAGCCAGAACCGGCCGCCGCTCCATTCCGCGGGACGGGCGTCGAGGTGCACCGCGTCGCGCAGGCTTTCGCGCCGGATATCGGCGAGGCCATCGGGGTGTCCGGGCGCGAGCAGCACGTACGTACGGTTCCAGTCGAGCGCAACGTCGACGAACCCGGGTCGGGTCGCCGCGTACTCGAGCACCGCGGGGTCGCCGGTGATCACGAGGTCGGAGCCTTCGTCGACCGCGTCGCGCGTGCGACCGGCGGGGACGGTGGCGACCCGGAGGACGGGCAGGGCGCCGCGCCGCACCGGCACCGCCGACAGGACGCCCGCGGCGTCGGTCTCGCTCACCCAGTGGCTGCCTGTTCCGATCGGCCAATCGCCTCCCGGCGCGCGCTTCGTCACCGCGAGCGCCGGATCGGCCAGCGGCTGAAACGGCGCCGCCGGCGGTCGCACGCCGATCATGCGATCGCTCAACACGGTGGCGGACTGCGCGAACGCCGAGTCGCGTGCCCGCCACGCGGCGACCACGTCGCGCGCCGTCACCGGCGCCCCGTCCCAGAAGCGGGCGTCGTCCCGCAACGTGAAGGTCCAGCGGTCGCCCCCTGCCTCCCACGACTGGGCGAGCCCGGGAAGCACCCGGCCGGCGCAGTCCAGGCGAATCAGCGTCTCGTACAGCGCGGCGAAAACGAATCGCTCCGCATCGTTGCGCGGCGAGGGAGCGTGCGTGGGATCGATGGGCTCGGCGAGCGCGACTGCGACCGTGTCGCGCTTCGACGCGGGGCCGGGCGCGATGCGGCACGCGGTGTCCGAAGGTGCGGCACCAGGCGTGGGAAGCTCAGGTGCAGCCGGCGCCGGCAGGCCGGGCGGGCCCGCGCGGCAGGCGACCGTGAGCAGCACTGCGAGCAGGAGCGGGCGGCGGGCAGAAATCATCGGCGGGCTCTGGTTCCGGGGATCGTTCCGAACGATACCCAGGCCCGGAAGCCAGAGCCAGCGCGCGGCTAGGAGCGCGGTTTCCGGTCCATCAGGGCGAGCACGTTGCCTTCCGTGTCGCGGAAGTCGGCGAGCCAGAGCTCGTAGTCCGGCGCGCGGTGCACCAGATGGGGCTCGGTGATGAACTCCACGCCCCGCCCGCGCAGCGTCGTATGGGCGAGGGCGATGTCGGGGACCAGGTAGTAGATGAGCGACGCCGCGTGGTCGAGCTCGCCCGTTTCGGGAATGCCCAGCATGACCGTCGTCGCGCCGCACTGGAAAAACGCCATTCTCGGCACCTGAAAGAGGAACGGCATGCCGAGCGTGTCGCGGTAGCAGCGGACGGCGCGGTCGAGATCGCGCGCTCGCACGAAGATCTGGCCGATTTGGGAGAGACCGAACGGCGTCGCCGCGGTCATGCGTGCCTCCTTGAGAGTGCGGAGCGCCGCTCGCCCGATCCGCCGCCGGCGACCGGCTCCTGCTGCGTCAGACAATGAATCGTCCCCAATCCCCAGACCAGGTCCACGGCGTGGATTCCGACGACGGGCCGATCCCGGAACAGCTCTCCGAGAATCCCCAACGCCACCCTGTCCTGGGGATCGTTGAATGTCGGGACCAGGACCGCGGCGTTCGCGATGTAGAAGTTGGCGTAGCTCGCCGGCAGGCGCTGGCCGGCGAAATAGAGCGGCGCGGGCATCGGGAGATCGACGACCGCGATCTTGGAGCCGTCCTCGAGGCGCATGTCCTCGAGCCGCTCGCGGTTCTCCGCGAGGGGCCGGTAGTTCACGTCCCGCGGGTCGGACTCCCGGCACAGCACGACGGTACCCGTGTTGACGAAGCGGCACACGTCGTCCACATGCCCATGCGTGTCGTCGCCCGCGATCCCCTCGCCGAGCCATAGCACGTTGGTGGCACCGAGGTAGTCTCGCAGTACCCCCTCGAGCTCGGACCGCGACAGGCCCGGGTTCCGGACCTGAACCGCGGGATCGAGCAGACACTGCTCCGTCGTGAGGAGCGAGCCGCGGCCGTTGACGTCGATGCTCCCGCCCTCGAGCACCACGCGTGCGGGCACCAGCGGCAGCTTGAGCCGCGCAGCCACGCGTTCCGGGATGCGGTCGTCCTTTTTCCAGTCGGGATACTTGGCCCACGCGTTGAAGCGGAACCGCGCGATCGCCACGTCGGCCCTCGGGCTCGGCCGGCGCACGAACAGGGGTCCGAAGTCGCGCGTCCAGCCGCGATTGGTCGGAAACCGGAAGAACTCGACCCGGCCGAGGTCTACGCCGGCCCGCTCGAGGACGCTGCGCGCCTTGCGCTGGTGGGGGCCCGAGTTCACGAGAATCCGCACGATCTCTCCGGGCGCCAGCTTGCGGACGATCTCGGCGTAGACCCAGGGGATCGGCCCCAGCCGCCCGGGCCAGTCGCTCGCGTTGTGGGGCCAGCCGATCCAGGTCGCGTGGTGCCGTTCCCACTCGGCGGGCATGCGAAGCCCGAGAGAGGCGGGAGTCTTCACCCGTGCTTACGACGCGTCGCCGAGATAGCGACTGACGATCCCGCCGTACGCGTCGATGCGGCGGTCTCGCAGGAACGGCCAGCCGCGACGCACCTCCTCGATCCGTGCCAGATCCACCTCTCCGAAGACGATGGTCTCCCGGTCGGTCGGCGCCTCCGCCACGACGCTGCCGAACGGGTCGGCGATAAACGACGAACCCCAGAACTCGAGTCCGTCGGTCGCTGCGCCTTGAGGCCGCTCGCGGCCGACCCGGTTCACCGCCGCCACGTAGCAGCCGTTCGCGATCGCGTGGCTGCGCTGAATGGTGCGCCACGCGTCGAGCTGTTCCTTGCCATGGCTGTCCTTCTCGGCCGGATGCCAGCCGATGGCCGTGGGATAGAACAGGACGTTGGCGCCCTGCAGGGCGGTGAGGCGCGCGCCTTCAGGATACCACTGATCCCAGCACACCAGCGTGCCGATGCGCCCGACCCGGGTGTCGAACGCGCGGAATCCCAGATCTCCCGGCGTGAAATAGAACTTCTCGTAGTACGCGGGGTCGTCCGGGATGTGCATCTTGCGGTAGACCCCAATCAGGCGGCCGTCCGCGTCGATCACCGCGGCGCTGTTGTGGTACAACCCGGGGGCGCGGCGCTCGAACAGGGGTGCGATCACCACGGCGCCCGCCCGCTGCGCCGCCCGCCCCAGCGCCTCGGTGCTGGGCCCCGGAACCGGCTCGGCAAGATCGAACAGGGCCGCGTCCTCCCGTTGTGCGAAGTACTGCGAGCGGAACAGCTCCGGCAGGCACACCAGGGCGGCCCCGGCCGCCGCGGCCTCCGCCACCTTCACGATCGCCTTCTCGAGGTTCACGGCGGGATCGCCGGACATCGCCATCTGCACGAGTCCGATGGTGTATTTCTTCGGCGGCGATCTGTCGGTCATCGGGGAGAACAGTACCAGCGCCGACCCCACGGCGACAGGGATCAGTGCTTCGTCTGGGCCCAGCGCGTGGGGTCGAACAGTACCTCGGGCAGCGGCGTCCCGGTCCGGATCTCCGCATACTGCTCGAGCCACCGCTGCCGGCCGTCCACGAGGAATGCCACCTCGGCCGAGACCCAGGCCGCGCCCACGGGCCGGTACTCGTTGAAGCGGGTGTCGCTCGTGCGCGTCGTGTCGCGCTGCCCGGGCTCGAGCAGTCGCACGAACAGCAGTCGCTCCTTGTCCACCCAGAACTGGCGGGTGCGCACGTCCCCGGCCCGTGCACCGACGACGTAGGCGGGCCGACCGTCCCACGTCTCCTCGTGCACGGTCGCGAGGTCGAACCCCAGCTGCTCGAGCTTGTGAGCGGTCCGCTCCGCGGGATCGAAATAGACGTCGAACCCCAGCACCATGAGCGGGTGTACGAACGCCGTCGCCGTGGTCAATCGCCCGCCGCGGAACACGAACTGCGAGTCGCGCACGAACAGCACCCCTGCGGCAGAATCGAGCGGCTCGAACTCGATGCGCAGCCGCCCCGGCAGCGCGGCGTACTCGCGCCAGGTCGAGTGCTCGGTGCTGTCGTCGGGCCGCGTGGCCGTGTTGTGCTGCACGAAGGTCAGGGTCCCGTACCACTTGCCCACGTAGCGGTCGTGCATCGCGGCGATGATGGCGCGGCCGTCGGGTGGCGTGCCGAGGAGGGCCCAGAGGGGCCAGAAGGCGAGGGCGTTGGAGAGGGGAGGGGGAGCGTCACGGATTATTTCTCCAGCCGGTAGCCGGCCTTGCGGACCGTGAGAATGTGCTGTGGAGCGGCCGGGTCCGCCTCGAGCTTGCGGCGCAGCTCGGCGACGTGCGTGTCCACGGTGCGACTGAGGACCGCCGCGCTGTAGCCCCATACCTCGGTGAGCAGCTCCATGCGCGTCGCCACGGCGCCACGCCGCTGCAGCAGTGCCAGCAGCAGATCGAACTCTTTCGGGGTGAGCCCGACCGCGCGGCCGTCGCGCAGCACGGTGCGCGAGGCGGGGATCACCTCGATCGCGCCAAACTGCTCCGGGAGCGCGGCCCCGCCACCACTGGGCGCCGTGCGCCGGAGCAACGCCTCCACCCGCGCGAGCAGCTCGAGCACACCGAACGGTTTGGTGACGTAATCATCCGCGCCGAGCCGCAGCCCCCGCACTTTGTCCCCCTCTTCGCCACGGGCCGTGAGGATGAGGACCGGCATGCGGCGCCCCTCGTCGCGCAGCGCCCGCAGCACGCGGTAGCCGTCCAGGCCGGGCAGCATCAGGTCGAGGATGATCAAGTCGGGGCCGCCGGTCCGCGCCCGCGCGAGGCCCTCGCTGCCATCCTCGACCACCTCCACCTCGTAGCCCTCGATCTCGAGGTTGTTGCGCAGGCCGTACGCGAGATCGGGATTGTCCTCGACGACGAGAATCCGGGTCATGCCGTCGCCCCGAAGTCCGCGCGTATCCGCGCTCCCCCCGGTGCGGCCTCCAGCTGACCGGTCAGGGGCAGCTCCAGGACGAAGCACGCCCCGGTCCCCCCGCGTCCCTCTTCCGCCCAGGCGCGGCCGCGGTGCAGCGCCACCAGCTCCCGCACCACGGACAAGCCGATACCCGTCCCCGCCACCGCGGCGCCGCGGTCGCGCTCGAGCCGCCAGAAGCGGTCCCAGATGCGCTCGCGGTCGCCGGCCGGAATCCCGGGCCCCTGGTCCTCGACCCGGATGCGTGCCTTCCCGTCGGCGGCGTCGAGGCCCACGGTGATCGTCTGGTCGGCCGGCCCGTACTTGACGGCGTTGTCGAGCAGGTTGACGAGCATCTGCCGCAGCGCCTCGGCATCGACCGGGGCGACCAGTCCATCGCGGAGCTCGGTGCGGAACGTGACGCCGCGCGCCGCCGCGAGCGGGGCGAAGGCTTCGACGGCTTCGCGCACCAGCGGGGCGAGCGGGGCCGGCGCCGGCGACAGCCGCGTGGCCTGGCGCTCCGATCGGGAGAAGTGCAGCAGGTTCTCGACCAGATGCGTGAGGCGGCGCGCCTCCTGGTCCATGATCTCGAGCGAGCGGACGCGCTCGCCGTCCGAGCGCACGCGGCCGAGCAGCAGCGTCTCGGAGAACATCCGGATCTGGGCCAGCGGCGTGCGCAGCTCGTGCGAGACCCCGGACACGAAATCGGCGCGCAGCTGCGAGAGCTCGTACTCGCGGCGCAACTGCAGCAGGGCCCCGACAACGAGTGCGGCGGTGATGGCGAGCAGAGACAGCAACATCGGCAAGTTCGACCGTGGCATGCCGCCGATCACCAGCTTCGGTGCCATGTCGGGTCGCAGGGCGACCTGAACCTGCAGCCTGCCCATCATCGGTTCTTGAAACGAATCGCGGGCGGCGAAGAGCGGTGCGTATTGCACCGGCGAGCGATACAGCTCGACCCCGTCCGCCCCGGTGACGATCGCCGAGCCGAGCGAATCGTATATCACGCCCCCCGTCAACGGCCGCGGCAACAGCGGAAACTTGTCTTCGTCGGCCGTATAGAGCGGCTCGAATCCCCGCGGATCCTCTTCGAGGCCCACCACAGTGCGCGGGCGCCCGGCCTTGTCGTTCACCACGGTGTAGACGATTGCGCGCGCTACGCCGTCCACCGTGCGCACGATCGCGCCGAGCCGCTCCTTCGGGTCGTACACCGTGCGGCTGTGCACCGGAAGTGTGTCGCGCAGCCACTTGCGTACCGCGGCCGGCGGCGCTCCCCCCGCCGTCTCGAGCCGCCCGGTGGCAAGCTCGTACCGGAAGGTGTAGCGGGCGAGCTTGCGGAAGTCGGCGGCGTGAGGCTCGTTGCTCGCCGCAAGCCGCCCGGGCGGCGGCAGAGGCGTGTCGGCCTGCCCGGCCTTCGCCCGCGACAGCGCCTCCAGAGCCGGCCAGAAGGCTTGGTAGTAGAATGCCATCTCGGTCCGGTTGGCGAACCGGGCGGCAGCGAGACGCGCGTAGTCGCTCAACACGCGCTCGGCGGTGGCCTTGTGGCCGAGGAAGTTGCGATACGCCTGCAGCGCGATGGCGCCCGCCAGGGCGAGCGTGAGTAAGAGCAGCGCGGCGATGAACAGGCCGCGAGGGCGAGGTGGGCGGGAGCCGGGTCTCATGAGACGGTCGAGAAATGCACCTGATTCCAGGGAGTTTCAAGCTAACCCCGTCGCCTCACGCGGCGCCTGCGGTTTGACCGTTCTCTGACACCCCTCCCACGCGGCCTCCACCTGCGTGGCCGCAACAGTCCGTACCTTCTCACCGCACTCAGGTCGCGGCCGAAGTGTCGACGGCCCACTTCGCCCGGCCGGTCAACCCGGGGAGCAGTTCCTGCCCCGGGTTTGGCTTTTGGCCCCGCCTTCTCCCCCGCTATCTTGGATGAGCATGGCTTTCTCGCTCACCAGCACGGCCTTCACCGACGGTTCGGCCGTTCCCGCCAAGTACACGTGCGACGGGGCCGACGTCTCGCCGCCGCTCGCCTGGAGCGGCGCACCCGCGGGAACCGTGAGCTTCGCGCTCATCGCCGACGACCCCGACGCCCCGGCCGGGACATGGGTCCACTGGGTGCTGTACAACCTGCCCGCCACGACGCCCGAGCTGCCCGAGAACGTCGCCAAGGTCGAGACGCTCGACCTGGGCGGCGCGCGCCAGGGGCGCAACGACTTCCACCGCCCCGGCTATGGAGGACCGTGCCCGCCGCCGGGTCCCGCGCACCGCTATTTCTTCAAGCTTTACGCGCTCGATATCATGTTGCAGCCGCGCCCCGCCGCCCAGAAGAAGGACGTCGAGGCGGCGATGCAGGGGCACGTGCTCGCCGTGGCGCAGCTCGTGGGAACGTACGCGAGACGGAAACGATGAGCGCCCTGGTTGCCGCCGTGCTCGGGTGGGTTGCGCTGTCGCCCCCGTTTCACGTCGTCGTCCTGCCCGCGGCCGTGCGCGGCGTGATGAGCGACCTCTGGGTCGAGAACAACCGCCACTGGGACGAGCTCGGGGGCCAGAACACGCTGACTCAGCTCCTCGGAACGGGGAGACCGACGCAGCGCGAGTATCTCGCCTGTCTCGAGGGGGAGGTGGTGCGGGACACGTTGTTCGTACGCCGGCTCCAGCCGGCGACCGACCTGAGACAGCTGCAGTTCGCCGTCGCCGGCAGGTGCGACGGCGTCGCCGGGCTCGTCGGCACGTTTCACACCCACCCGTATCGTGCCGACTCCGCGGGGCGCGCCCTCAAGGAGCGCGGCCTGTCGACCATGGACCTTGAGACCTTCGCTGCGTCCCCCGACCTCGTCGCCCTGGTCATGTGGGACAGCGACTCGCTCGACGTCGCGACGAAAGCCGAGGACGGCAGCGTGCGCCACCCGGCGCCCGTCGAGGTCCGCTAGCGGGCGGGCCCTACGTTCGCGTCGAACACGCCTGTGAGGATCCGGCCGTTGCGCTTCACCTGCACCCAGATGCGGTAGGGGCCGGGCTGGGGGAAGGCGTATGGGAACGTGACCTCACCGGAGCGAACCGCCCCCCTCTGCCCGCTCCCCATCGGCATCGTCGTCAGGCGCTTCGCCAAGGCTCCCCGTATCGTGTCCCCCGGCTGCCGCAACTGAAACGTTTCCAAGGCGGCGAGCGAGACGGACCCCGCCGGGTGTAAGTGCACGAACACCGCGCCGTCGGTGCGCGTCAGCATCGCGTGGCCCGCCATGCCCATGTATGGCTCGAGCGTCGCCGGGCGTCCGCGGGGATCGGTCACCACGAAGTGCAGCGGCGCCTCCTGATCCACCACGATCGGCGCGGCGCTCCGGTCCCAGATCATCGTCGAGCCGTCCGCGAGATCCGCAACGTTTCCCCTTTCCCCTTTCCCGTTTCCCGTCCAGGCATCATCGGGATCGGACGGACGCCACGTGCCCGTCGGCGTGCCGAGGTCGACCGTCGCGACCAGCGTCTGTGCGAACCCGCTCTCGTGGACGATATCGGCGTACACGCGGTAGCGTCCCGCGGCGAGTGGTGGCACGGCGGCGTCGAACGTGGTCGAATCGAGCGGCAGGGGATGCAGGTGTGCGAACGCGCCCAAGGTGGAGTCGCGCACGAGGAACAGGTGCATCAGGTGTCCGTGGTCGGGCACGAGCGGCGTCCACTGGCGGCGTGGATTGGTCCACGACGTGTCGTCGATGGCGAGTCGTAGCACGTGCCCGCCGCCCTCCGCACGTACGGTGGCCGTTGCGTGCGGCGGCTGATACAGCCCGGAGCGATACGCGGCGTCCACGGCGTTCCACCACGCCCGGCCGCCCAGGAGGGCGGCGGCGATCACCGCGGCGCTCACGCCCATCGCGACGCGTGCGCGCCCGGTGCGCCGCCGGTCGGGATCCGCACCGGGCTCGAGCCCGCTCTCGCGCACGGCCGCCCCGATGAGCGCGACCGCTCCCACGCAGAGAAAGACCCCGAACGCCAGCAGTCCCGCGCCAAGCGACCGTTGCAGCGCCAGACGCCGGGTGGCCACGGCCATTACCGGGACCAGAGCGGTGCCGGTGCCGGCATCGCCCTCGACGGTCACCTGCACGCTGTATGAGCCGCCGGTCATGAGCCACAGGGCCGCATCGTACAGGGTCGAGTCGCCGGGCACGCGGGCGGCGATGTCGGGCGGCGGGGGTGCGGCGGTCCTGGGATCCCAATAGACCGGCAGGACGAGCACGCGCCGCACACTCTTCGGGGCAAGCACGCGGACGGTGATTTGAGCGAGCCCCGGGACCACGCCGGGGCTGCGGACGATGACGCGCACGGTGTAGGGGCCGGCGGCGCCCTCGAAAAACGTGTCGGGGCTGCCCACGTGCACCGCGGCCACGAGGGCGATCGGCGGTAGTGCCGCGAGGCGCGCGGACACGACGGCGAGGAGCGCGGCGACGAGCAGCGAGCGGGGAGTGACCGGGTTCACGTCGCTGCGCCAGAAGCGATAGCGCCACGGCCCCACGCGGCTCGAGTAGTCCCACTGGTCCACACCGAAAAAGAAGTTGCGGGCGTGTGGCGTGAGCAGGAACTCCGCAAAGAACCACTGGGTGACGAAGAACACAGCGAAGAAGGCCACACCCAGCAGGGCCGCCAGCCGCCAGTCACGCCCGGTGCCCACGCGGTGCATCAGGAGATCGATCGCGACGCCCGCAGGCACGAGCAGCAGCGGAAAGGGCGGTGGCACCATGTGAGTCACGGGGTTGAACACGGGCGCCAGCTTCGGCGTCGCGGGAAACAGCTGCAGCACCCAGATCATCAGCAGCGAGAAGGCCATATAGGCGGCCGCGGCGGTGGTGGCGGGCCAGCGCAGCCGCACCCCGCGGCCCGCCGCGACGAGCAGCAGCGGCACGGCGCCCGCTGCCACCAGATAGTACAGCCGGTTGTGGGCGAGGTTGGCGAAGCCGATCTGCTCGATCCCGATCGTGGCGACGTTCTGGAGCAGAATGGCGATCATGTATGCGGCGAGGACGCCGTACAGGCGCAGTGCTTCGGGTGCGCGGTTTTGCACGGAGAGCACCAGAAACAACGCGCCCAGCTGGATCGCCCAGAGCCCGAGCGCGAGAATCACGTGCGGTGGCGACAGGACCTTCACGTCCAGGCCGTACGCGTTGTGCCACCAGTTGTCGAACGGGCCCGAGGTGATCATCGCCAGCGCGCCCCAGATGCACACCCAGGCGCCCAGCGGCGCGCGGAAGCCCCAGAACCGCACGCCCGCATCGCGCTCCGCCCCGACGCCCGAGAAGGTGGTGCGCAAGGCAAGCCAGCCGCAGGCAGTGCCGGCGAGGGCGCCGCCCAGGTAGATGGCCATGTGGGCGGGCGTCCAGAACGTGTCGCGCCCGATCGAGCGGTGCCACGAGATGTCCCAGATGACGCCGACCTTCGCGCTGGTAGCCGCGATCACCCCCGCGGCAACGTACCACGGCACGACCGCCGGGCGCGACGTGGCGGGGACGGGAGGGGCGGTTGCGGCCGCCACGGGTCTAGCGGTCGTGCGCCCCGCCGGCGACCAGTCCTCTGCTGCGCCACTTCTCGAAGATCTTCTTCACCTGCTGGTGCGCGTCCACCAGCGCTTCCTTCGCGCTCATCCGGCCCGTCGCCGCGTTCGCGAACATGGTGGGCAGGACGAACGTGTCGAACACTTCGCTCTCCGCCGGGTTGGCCG
>QHTP01000015.1 GCA_003220855.1 Gemmatimonadota bacterium | reverse complement strand
CCCGCCTTGGCTCAGCGGGACAGTGCAGCCCCAAGCCCCGATTCCACGGGCCTCGCCGGCCAGGTCGTCGACCGTCATAGCCACGAGCCGATCCACGCCGGTCAAGTGGTCGTGCTCGGCACTCCCGCGACCGCAACCACGGACTCGTCAGGGCGCTTCGCCCTCTCAGCCCTGACGCCCGGCACGTACGCCCTCGAGGTCCACGCCGTCGGGTACACCCCCGTGACCTGGCTCGCCACGATCGAGGCGCGGCACCTGCTGAGGCACGACTTCGAGCTGGACCCCCTTCCCGTCGAGCTTCCCGAGGTCGTGGTCAAGGGAAGAACACCCCTCGCCGAACGCCGCTTTGCCGACTTCGATCGGCGTCGCCACAGCGGGATGGGTCATTTCCTCACGCAGGAGCAAATCGAGCGGAGCGGTGTCACCTCGCTGGTGGACGTGCTGGTGACCGTACGAGGCGTGGAGCAGGTGTGTCTGTCGAACGATTGCACCGCGAAGATGGTCCGCTCGCCACCGGGATGCTATCCGCAGTATTACCTCGACGGCAGGGAGTCGTCGGCCTATTTTGCTCGCCTCACCCCCCCGCGGGACGTGAAGGGCGTGGAGATTTACCGAGGCTCGTCGGAGACGCCAGGCGAGTTTGAGGGGAGCAACTCCGGCTGCGGCGTCATCGCGATCTGGACCAAGTCGTCACCGTGACCTGAGCCCGGCGGGCGACGCACACTCCACCCCTCAATTAGCTTAGGCGGCATGACCCGCCACCGCGTCGCCCGGCCAGCCGCCCTGCTGACGTGCGCCCTCGTCGCTCTCGCGTCGTGCCGCGCCCGTCGTCGCCAACCAGTCGCAACCGCGGGGCCCCCGTGGCTGCTCGCGCGAGCCCGACAGGAAGTCGAGCAGGCCGAGCGCTCCCCCGTATTTCACGACTTCCAGTTCACGGACCGGCTCGAGGCGAGCGGCATCACGTTCCAAAACCGCATCGTCGACGACGCCGGCAAGGCCTACAAGAAAGTCCATTACGACCACGGCACAGGCGTGTGCGCCGCCGACGTGGATGGCGACGGGCTGCCCGACCTTTACTTCGTCACGCAGCTCGGCACGAGCAAGCTCTGGAAGAACGTGGGTGGTGGCCGGTTCGTGAACATCACCGCTGCGGCCGGACTCGAGATGCCGGACGCGGTCGCCGCGGCGTGCGCCTTCGCCGACATCGATAACGACGGGCTACCCGACCTGTTCGTGACCACGGTGCGGCACGGCAACCGTTTATTCCGGAACCTCGGCGGGGGCAAGTTCCGCGACATCACTGCGCAGGCCGGCGTCGGGTACGTGGGGCATTCGTCCGGGGCAGTGTTCTTCGACTACGACGGCGATGGCCTGGTCGACCTGTTCGTGACCAACGTCGGCGTCTACACGAGCAATGAAAAGGGGCCGGGTGGCTACTACGTGGGCTTGCCGGACGCGTTCCACGGCCATACCCACCCGGACCGCGCCGAAGCGAGCATCCTGTATCACAACCTCGGTGGCGGCCGGTTCAAGGACGTGACGCGCGAGGTCGGCCTGGTCGACCGCAGCTGGAGCGGCGACGCCACCGTGATCGACGTGAACGACGACGGGCTGCCCGACCTGTACATCCTGAACATGCAGGGTGAGAACCACCTGTGGCTCAACCAGGGCGGAAAACGGTTTCGCGACGCGACCCGCGAATACTTCCCCAAGACACCCTGGGGCGCGATGGGCGTCAAGGCGTTCGACTTCGACGGCGACGGGCGCGTCGACCTCCTGGTCACCGACATGCATTCCGACATGTGGGTCAACGTCCCGCCCGGCGACTGGGCGGCCGAGACCCGCAAGGCCGATTCCGCCCCGGCGCCCGCGGACTTTTTTCCCAACGGGAAAGCCCAGTTCATTTTCGGCAACGCGCTGTTCGCGAACCGCGGCGGCGGCCGCTTCGAGGAGGTCTCGGACACGGTGGGCGTCGAGACCTATTGGCCGTGGGGGCCGAGCGTCGACGACCTCAACGCCGACGGCTGGGACGACATCTTCATCGCCGCGGGGATGAACTTCCCCCATCGCTACGGGATCAACTCCGTGCTCCTGAACGACGCAGGGCGACACTTCCTCCCCAGCGAATTCCTGCTCGGCGTCGAGCCGCGCGCCCACGGCGTCACCGATCAGGTCTGGTTCACGCTCGACTGCAACGGAGCGGACCGCTGGCAGTTCTTTTGCGCGGCGTGCAGGGAGCCCGGAGGGGCCGAAGCGGGGTGTCGGTTCGATGCCGCCGGACGCCTCACCATGATAGCGTCGCGGGGTTCTCGCTCCGCCGTCCTGCTCGACCTGGACGGCGACGGCGACCTCGACATCGTGACGAACGAGTTCAATGCGCGGCCCCAAATCTTGATCAGCGACCTCGCCCAGCGGCGCCGCATTCACTTCCTCGAGGTGCGGCTGCGCGGCACCGCCTCAAACCGAGAAGGGCTCGGCGCACGCGTGACCGTGGTCCTGCCGGACGACCGGCGGATACTCAAGGTGATGGACGGAAAGTCGGGCTATCTGTCTCAGAGCGACTTGCCGCTCTATTTCGGCCTGGCGGCCGCCGACCACGCGGCCTCGCTCGAAGTGCGCTGGCCGTCAGGGCAGCTTCAGACGGTTCCCGGCCCGATCCCCGCCGGCAAGGTGTTGGACGTGGTGGAGCCGGGCCGACCCCAGTAGCGCGTTACGGCCGCGCGGCCAGGAATCGCGCCGCTTCCGCAAGCTCGGGACGATCAGGATCGGCGCGATGCCAAATCGCCCGCAACTCGGCATACGATCGGGCCGCCGTTGTCGCGTCCCCCGCGGCTGCGGTCGCCCGGCCCAGGCCGCGCAGCGACAGGGCGCGCTTCGGCGCGAGCTGCAGTTCACGCGCAAACTCGCGCTGCGCTTCCTGGGGACGGCCCGCCTGGAGCAAGATCTCCCCGAACAGCTCATGCGCCGGCTTCACGTCCGCCGGTGGCCCGAACTCCATGGGCATGGCATCTTCCAGCGCCGTCGCCTGGCGCATGAGCGCCACCGCGTCGCCCGCGGCCCCCTCGGCCTGACGCAGCAGCGCCTGGAGCTCCTTCTCGAGAATGGCGGGGACCTGGTCTCGTTCCTGGCCCGCCGCGACGGGGGCACGGTTGCGAGTTATCGCGGCAAGATCGGCGAGGAACCGGCCAGCCGCGGCACGGTCGCCGCCTTTCAGCGCAGCGAGCCCGGCGACGAACGCGTCCACCGCCGCGTCGCGCGCCCGTACTCCGCTGAGGTCGATGTTCCATTGCAGGGACGGGCTGTCCCATTGCTCGGTGTTCACGACGTATTCGGCGCGCATCTGCGCGAGCACGGCACGACCCCGGCGGCCCTGGTCCACGTTTTCGCGCATCCGCTCGAGATGTCGCAGCGCCTCTCGGTACCGGCCCTGCTCCAGGTAGCCGTATCCGAGCCATTGGGTGTAGTGGTCGGGAGCCCAGGTGGCGGGATCGCGACCGGATGCGAGCTCGTTTTGCGAGACCACCTCATCCCACATCCCCAAGGCGACGAAGATGTGGGTGGTCATGTGATGTGCGTGTGCGGCGTCGGGAGCGATCTTGGCGTACGCGCGGGCCGCGGCCAGACCGAGCGGCGCGTGGACCGGGTCGTCGTAGCAGTGGATCAGCAGGTGCGCGGCGCCCGGGTGGTCCGGATTGTCGCGGAACACCGGCGCGACGATGGCCGCAGCCTTCAGGTACGTCGGAATGTTCCGCACACCCTGACTCAAGCCCAGGAGCGATGCCGCGTAGAATACCTGTGCCTCGCGGTCGGCCGGGAAGCGCGCCACCAGGCGCTCCATGGCGCGCGAGTAGGCCGTGTCGCGCCTGGCCTTGGGACCGTCGCCGTACAGGATCTCGACGGCATCCAGATACGCTCGCTCCCGGGGCGTGGGAGCTTGGGCGCGCCGGGTCTCGCGCGTCGGGCCCAGACGAAGCAGGCTCGCGCGCGCGGCGTTCACGTCTTGCTCGTCCCAGAGGGGATGGGTGTACGTCAGCGCCTCGCCCCAATACGCCAGGGCGAACCCGGGATCGATGCCCTGTGCCTCCCGGAAGGCGCGCGCGGCGTCCTGGTACTCGAAGCTGTGCAGCAGAAGCACGCCGCGGATGAACGAGGCCTGAGCGGCGGGAGGGCCCGACGTGGGAAAATCAATCGTCCCGAGGCGCTGCGCCTGCGCCGACAGCATGGCCGCCACCAGGCACGTCGGCGCGATCCAGAACCACCTCACGCTCAGGCGTTTCATGTCGTCACGATCCTCCAGCCACGAATGTAGGGCACGCCGGCCAGTGCGGTAGGCTAGCGGGGCGGCTCGACCCCATGTGACTTGAGCACCGCCGCGGCGGCCTCGGGGTAGATCCCAATCGCGTGGGCGCGGAACCGAAGCGCGACCCGCTGGGTGGGGGTGTTGATCTCGAGAGCCTTGGACTTGCGGTTGGGCATGTGGCAGTCGATGCACCACCCGATCAATCGCTCGCCCAGCTGGTCGGCCATCGGATGCTGGTGGGTCTCATGACACGCGAGACACTTCTGCGCGAACCAGCCCAGGTCTCGTTGCGGTTGGTGCACGTCGTGGCAGGTCGAGCACGACAGGTCCGGGCGGGCGCGAAAACACCTGCTGCGGCGCAACAGCTCGACCTGATTGCCGTGGACGTCCGGGATCGGAACGTCCTGGGCCGATGGACGAACGAGATAGTCGTCGAGCTTCTCGCCCGGTCGGTACGAGAACGGCGGCCTTCTGGGGTCCCGCTCTCCGGAATGGCACAACGCGCAATTGTCCACCTGGCGATCTCGGGAAAAGCGCGCGGGATTGAGAATGTACTTTCCCGCCGTGTCCGCCGGGTGGGCCGACTGATAGCTGACGTGTGCTCGAGCGTCCCCGTGGCATTTTTCACAGGAGAGGCCGAGCACGTACGGGCGGGAGTAGCGCACCGCGCCACGATCCGTTCGCAGTGTGAACGACGTGCTGTGGCATTCCAGGCATCGCGGGACGATCAGCCGTCCGAAGTCGATCTGACCATCCGGGTATCCGGGACTGTTGATCCAGCGTCCGATTCCGGTCAGATATGAAACCGGCAGTTCGAACAGCAGTCCATTTCTCCAATAGAGATACGACTGCCCTCGCCTCCCAGATCCGATCACGATATCGATGCGCTCCGCGTGTGATGTTCCCTTGCCCGAGTCCACGCCGGTCTGATAGAAGACATCGTTCCGCCGGTCCATTCGGAAATAGATGCCTGCCGCCCCGGTCCGCAGCACGTTGTGCCCTTCGGAGAAGCGCGCCCTGACCGATCGAGCCGTTGCCTCCGCGGAGGTCCGGAAGTGAGCGGTCTCAAGGAAGGTCGCGACGATCCTTTGGTGGCAGGGCTGGCACGATCTGACTTCCGGGGGTTTGGTCGCAGGATGAGACGGCGTACCCCCTCCGAGCGTCGACACGACCAAGGCAAGAAGCACGCGAGGCATATACGTTCAAGCTGCGGCCCGATGACGGGGGCCGCAACGGCCCGGAGGAGTGAGCGTGCGATCGACAGCTGCGATGCTGGTGCTCGCCCTGATGAACGCAGGCGGAGGCGGGGCCGGCTGCGGGCGCGCTGACCGGTCTGGAGCGAGCTCAGCTGCGCCTGCGAGACTCGGCTTCGGGAGGGCGGCGACGACGCAGGAGATCCGGGCGTGGGACGTGGACGTCATGCCCGATGGAACCGGTCTGCCGCCCGGAAGCGGCACGGCGTCGCAAGGCGCCGACGTCTACCGGCGCAAGTGCGCGGCGTGTCACGGCAGGACGGGCGTGGAGGGCCCGTTCGACCGGCTGGTCGGTCGCGAGCCCCGGCAAGGCTTCCCGTTTGGCCGCGACCCGCGCTTCGTGAAGACGGTCGGCAATTACTGGCCCTATGCGACGACGTTGTACGATTACCTGAATCGCGCGATGCCGCTCGCCGCCCCGGGCTCCCTCACGCCGGACGAGGTGTACGGGCTGGTCGCGTTTCTCCTGTGGCGGAACGAAATCATCACCGACACCGCGGTGATGAACGCCCAGACCCTCCCCCGCGTAGTCATGCCGGCGCGCGATCGGTTCGTGGTTGACAATCGCCGGGGCGGCCCGGAGATCCGGTAGCGCATCGCCCCGCAGGGCTCGTGCCCCACCCATTCGAGATTCCATTATTTTGGCGGCATGAATCGACTCTTCGTTGCCTGCGCCGCCCTGCTCTGGCTGGGCAGTGGCGTCGCGCAGTCCGATCCGCTCGCGGCCCGATCCAAAGGCCGCCGCGACGCACCCGTCACGCTGTACGAGATGTCCGACTTCCAGTGCCCCTACTGCCGCGCGTTCGCCCTGGGCACCATGCCGCTGCTCGAGCAGGAGTACATCACCACCGGGAAGGTCCGTCTCATCTACATCAACCTGCCGCTCACGAGCGTCCACCCCAACGCGCAGGCCGCCGCCCAGGTCGCCCTGTGCGCGGGCCGGCAGGATCGCTTCTGGGCGATGCACGACCTGCTGTTCCGCCACCAGGACGAATGGGCCAAGCTCCCCAACCCCGAGACATTTCTGCTCGCTCTCGGCGACTCGGCGCGTCTCGATCACACCGCGCTGGCCCGCTGCGTCGCCGCTAAGGCGACGGCCTCCGAGGTCGAAGCCGACGCCGCACGGGCGCTACGCGCGGGAGCCGTGAGCACCCCGACCTTCTACGTCGAGGGCGGCCTGCTCGAGGGTGCCGCGCCGGTGAGCGTGTTCCGCGCGGTATTGGACTCGATCTACCGAACCAAGACCGGGCGCTGATGGCGCGCCCTTCCTTTATGTATCGACTCGGTATCGGCCTGGCGCAGCGGGCCCTGCCGCTGGCCGCGCGCTTCGACAAGAAGCTCGCCCGTGGATTGGACGCGCGCCGCGGCGTCACCCAGCGCCTGGCCGCCTGGGCCAAGAGCGAGCGCGACGCCGGGCGTCCGCTCGTGTGGGTGCACGCCCCTTCGGTGGGCGAAGGCCTGCAGGCCAAGCCGGTGCTCGAGGCGCTGCGCGCCGAAGCGCCGAGCTGGCAGCTCGCCTACACGTTCTTTTCCCCGTCGGCCGAGCGGCTGGCACGCACGCTGCCGGCGGACGTGGCGGACTATCTCCCGCTCGATCGCCCCGACGACGTGGCGGCGGTGCTCGATGCGCTCAAGCCCACCGCCCTGGTGTTCTCGAAGCTCGATGTGTGGCCCGAGCTGACGCTGGCGGCGGCGCGCCGTGGCGTGAAGCTGGGTCTCATCTCCGCCACCGTGGCGCCGACGAGCTCCCGGCTCCGCTGGCCCACGCGCGGCTGGGCGGAGCCAGCGTACCGCGCCCTCGACCGGATCGGCACGATCAGCGAGGAAGACGGCCGCCGCCTGGAGCAGCTGGGGGCGCGGCGCAGCGCTCTCGAGGTCACGGGGGACACGCGCTACGACAGCGTGGCGGAGCGGGCGGAGCGCTTCGACCGCACGCGCGATCCGTTCGCGCGCCTCGCCATCGCACCGGCCGGCACGTTCACCATCGTCGCGGGGTCCACCTGGCCGAGTGACGAAGCCGTCGTCCTCCCCGCATTCGTCGACTTGGTGGCCCAAGTCCCGAGCGCCCGGCTCGTGCTCGCCCCGCACGAGCCCAATCCAGACCATCTGGCGGGCATCACGCAGCTCGCCGCGAAACTGGGACTGCCCCGCCCGGTGCGGCTGTCGCAGGTCGAGCACACCGCGCCCGCTCCGGTGATCGTGGTGGATCGGGTGGGGATCCTCGCGGACCTGTACGCGCTCGCGGACGTGGCGTTCGTGGGGGGCGGCTACCACCGTGCCGGCCTGCACTCGGTGCTCGAGCCGGCCGTGTTCGGCGTCCCCGTGGCCGTGGGGCCGCACTGGCACATGAGCCGGGACGCGGCGCTGTTGCTCGAGCGGGGCGGCGCGGTCGCGCTCGCCACCGACGGGCGCCACGCGCTGCACTCGCAGTGGCTCGTGTGGCACCACGACCCCGCGACGCGCAAGAAGGCGGGGGACGCCGGCAAGAAGCTGGTGCGGGAGGGACGCGGGGCGGCGGAGCGGACGACGGAGCTGGTCAAAAAGCTGGTGTCGGGCTGAGGGGCGGTGTCGAGGGGTCCCGCGAAGCCCCTCGGCACCGCCTACTTGCCGGCCACTACGCCTTCGAACGTCACCGACCGCGGCACCACGAGTCCGAGCGTCAGCCCGGTGACGAGCAGATCGCTCCAGCGGCTCCGCACCTTAATGCGCAGGTTCGCGATCCGCGCCCCCGTCCCCAGCTGGCCGGCGAGCAGGTCCTCCAGATTCGGCTGCGAGACCGGCACCAAGCCGACCAGGAAATAGATCGAGTGCTTGGTCACGCTGAAGGGCGTGCCCGAGTCCGGCTGCTGCGCCGAGCTCGCCAGCGACACCGGCACGCCGAGATGCGTCGCGTCGAGGGTGAGCGCGCACCCGCCCGACGCGAGGGCCAGCAGCAGGACGGACGCCCGCGTGGCAAGTCTACGATTCACACGGCTCCTGGAAACGGACGGGGCGCGCCGGGTTTGGCGCGCCCCAAAGGTAGCGGCTTCAATTCCGCTTGTGAACCAGGCTTACAGCCCCATCGGCAGCCGCAGTCCCACATCGGCCCCGACGCCGAGCACGCCGTGCGTGCCATTGTCGAACTTCTCCGAATCGTAGGCGACATGGATCCCCACCAAGCCGAAGCTGAAGTTGCCGCCGATGACCCAGCCGAAGTTCGTCTGGTGATCGGTGATGCCCGCCGGGGCGTTGGAGATCTTGTGGTACCGGATCCCCGGAGAGAAGTAGGGCTCGACGCTGATCCCCGGCGTCGGCAGCGGCACGCTCAAACCGACGGCACCGAGCACGGTGGTGTACGCCGGCACGGTGTCGGCGCCCGACGTACCCATGGCGTTATGTGCCGCGCCCAGCTCGAGGTTGACCGAGATGGGGATGAGGCTGCCGCCGATGAGCCGGAACGCCGCCGTCCCGCCGTACGACGTGGCCCGTGCGTTCTGGCCTTCCGGCTTCCACGAGGCGACGCCGGCGGTCAGGGTGATCGTCCCGATCCCGAGCGCGGCGCGGCCCCCGAACGCGTGGCCTTTCCCCGCGCTATCGTTAGGCGCGCCGTAGTCGCCGTAGAACGTCACGCCGGTGCCCCCCTTAGGGCTGTTCCACGCCGGCATGCCGAGCCATTGAGCGGCGGCCGGCGTTGCAAGACCCATCACCGTACCTATGATGGACAGCATGCGCTTCATAAGTGACCTCTCAAGAAGGAGCAACCTCCACAACCTCCACAACCTGCTTTTGTTCAGTGCACCCACACGGCGCCGATCGACACACCCGTGAACGGATGATCGCCCAGGCCTCCCGAGACGCGTGCGTCGAGCACCCGGGAGAGCCGGAAGTCGGCGCCCACACCGAAACCGAAGTTCAGCGCCGAGGTGCGGTTGTTGCCCGCGACGAACCCGATGGTGGGCTGCACGTACGGTACGATGCTGATCGTCGCTCCCTGCGGATCGACGCGGCGACCGAGCGACAGCCCCACGGGAACGAAGAGGGTCGAGCCGCCGCTCACGAGGCCGGCCCCCGCGCCGAACACGAGAGCGCCGTCCAGCGGGAAATCGACCGTGTGAGTGATCACGCGCTCGCGCGCTTCGACGCCGGCGAGCAGGACGGCCTTGCCCGAGCCCGGAGGATCGAAGATGCCGCCGCGCAGTCCGATGTCGAGCGTGCCGCTCGCGTAGCGGTATGCTCCCTCGAACCCCGTGCCGCCCCCGTTGGGGAAGCTGAACACGGCGCCCAGCTCCGAGTGTTGAAACGCCCGATAGGGCGCGTTGAACGACGGCATGCCCGTCGCCTGCGCCCGAGCGACCGGCGCCACCCCCGCCACGGCCGCAACCACCAACAACGCCACCTCACGTCCCATGGCTTCCCTGCCTCAAAGAAGAGAACGTGAGACAGGGTACCCAAGCCGGCGGGCATCGTTCCGCTCTACCGCCCGAAATGAGACGTGGTGCCGAGACCTAGAACCGAACGCCGCCCGTGAGAACGAACGTCTTCCCGCCGCCGACCTCTCCACGAGCCTCGACGAACGGGATGAGGTTCGAACCCCTGACCCTGAACGTCGTGCCGCCGAGTAGGTTCAGGCCCGCTTTCGTGTCCGAGGCGCTCGTGGTCCCGACCGTCGCGGACGCGTGCGCGATGTTCAGGCCGCCCCCGGCGTACGGACGGAGCGAGCTGGAGCGCGGAACGGTGAAACGATAAGCGACGTCGCCGTTGATCTCCCAGTAATGCCCGCTCGTGCCGGATGGCACGCTGGGGAAGAAATAGTCGAAGGAGACGATGCCATCGAGCGGCGTCTTGGGAAACAGGGACTCGAGCGGAAACACGCCTCGCCCGCCGATCCCGAAGTCCACATCGCTACTCCAATTAAGCTCGAGCCCGAACGACGGGCGGTCCGCCGACCTGGCGGCCGGGCGGGCGGCTGCCCGCCGCTGCCCGACGGCAAGACCGGGGTACGTCGCCAGAACCGCCACGAGCAGCGCGCTGCCGATGCACTTCCGCATGTGCAAGCCTCCCTTGACTGGATGAAGGGACGCGACGCGCGGATCTCTCAGGCCGCTTCGACTCGATCGGCCACCACGCGCACCGCGTCACCCACGACCTGCAGAAAGCCGCCGGCCACCTGGAATCGACTCGACGTACTCCCCTGCCGCACCCGCAGCACACCCGCACCGAGCAGCGTCAGAAACGGCGCGTGGCGCGGCAGGATTCCGACTTGGCCGTCGAACGCCGGCGCGACCACCGCGTCGGCGGCACCATCGAATACCCCCCGCTCGGGGGAAACGACTGTGACGTGCATCACTCAGGCGCTGGCCAGTCGTTTGGCCTGCTCGAGGGCTTCGTCGATCCCCGCCACCATGTAGAACGCCTGCTCGGGCAGGTGGTCGAATTCGCCCGCCACCACTCGCTCGAACGAGCTGATCGTATCCTCGAGCTTCACATACTTGCCCTCGAGCCCGGTGAACTGGGTCGCCACGAAAAACGGCTGGGAGAGGAAGCGCTGCACGCGGCGGGCGCGCGCCACGAGCTGCTTGTCTTCTTCCGAGAGCTCGTCCATGCCGAGGATCGCGATGATATCCTGGAGATCCTTGTAGCGCTGCAGGATCCGCTGCACCTCGATGGCCACCTTGTAATGGCGCTCCCCCAGATACTGCGCGTCGAGAATGCGCGACGACGACGCCAGCGGGTCCACCGCGGGATAGATGCCAAGCTCGAAGATCTGGCGCGACAATACGACCGTGGCGTCGAGGTGCGAGAACGCCGTCGCGGGCGCGGGGTCGGTGAGATCGTCGGCGGGGACGTAGATCGCCTGCACCGACGTGACGGAGCCCTTCTTGGTCGAGGTGATCCGCTCCTGCAGCTCGCCCATCTCGGTGGCGAGCGTGGGCTGGTAGCCGACCGCCGACGGCATGCGGCCCAGCAGCGCCGACACCTCGGACCCCGCTTGCGTGAACCGGAAGATGTTGTCGATGAACACGAGCACATCCTGGCCTTCGACGTCGCGGAAGTACTCGGCCACGGTCAGGCCGGTGAGGCCGACGCGCAACCGCGCCCCCGGGGGCTCGTTCATCTGGCCGTAGATCAGCGCGCAGGACTTGAGGACCCCGCTTTCCTTCATCTCCAGATAGAGGTCGTTCCCCTCGCGCGTGCGCTCGCCCACACCGCAGAACACCGATCGCCCGCCGTGGCCCATGGCCACGTTGTGGATCAGCTCCTGGATGATCACCGTCTTTCCCACGCCCGCGCCGCCGAACAGGCCGATCTTGCCGCCCTTCACGAACGGGGCGATCAGGTCGATCACCTTGATCCCCGTTTCGAACACCTCGGTCTTGGGCTCCAGGTCGACGAACTTCGGGGTCTCGCGGTGGATCGGCCACCGCTCGGCCGTCGACGGGATCGGCTCGCCTTCGTCCACCGGCTCGCCTAAGACGTTCAGGATCCGGCCGAGCGACGCTGCGCCGACGGGCACCGTGATGGGCTGGCCCGTGTCGACTACCTCCATGCCGCGCACCACGCCGTCGGTCGAGCTCATGGCGACCGCCCGGATCTGATTACGCCCGATGTGCTGCTGCACTTCGGCGGTCAGACGGATCGCCGCCGCCTCATTGCCCGCATGATCGATCACCACCGCGTTGTAGAGCTCGGGGAGGTGCTCCGGCTCGAACTCCACGTCGAGCACGGGCCCGATCACTTGGACGACGCGACCGACGTTCGGTCCGCCCGCTGTCTTC
>QHTP01000199.1 GCA_003220855.1 Gemmatimonadota bacterium | reverse complement strand
AGACGCTCGAGGCCGGGCTGGCACGCCTGTTCGGCGGCCAAGTCGGGCCGAACGCGGTTGCCGCCGCGCCACCCGGCGCCGCCCGTCCCGGCATCGGGCCCGCGTCGGATCTCGTCCGCCGGGCAGCCGAGTTGTACCAGGGTGCCATCGACGCGCAGCGCAAGGGTGACTGGGCCCGCTACGGCGAAGCGCTGTCCCAGCTGGGGGAGGTGCTGCGCCAGCTGCAGTCCGTCCTCGGAGGCCGCCAGCCCTAGTCATCAGCCGGCGGCCAGTGAGGGGAGCATGAAGACGCTGAAGCTGCAACGAGACCCGGATGGGTTCTTTCTCTGGCATCCTGATTATGCGCCGTGGATCGTCGGGCGTCACTCGCTTGCAGCGAACCCCGACGATCGCGCCTTCTTCGATCCGACTGCGGGCGACATCGTGTGGTCGAGTCGCGACGGGCTGAAGGACTACGAGATGGACGAACTCGCGGCTCGCCACCTTGCTGGTGAGCTCGTGGAGATGCCCCAGTTCGAGAGCGAGCGGGAGGTTGAGGGCTGGTTCCTCGAGCGCGGGTTCAAGGTCGAATGGATCTAAGCTCGATCTCGCCCCGCTACAGAGCCAGGTAGACGACCTTGACGAAGGTGTCACCGTTGAAGGGCCCCTTGCCCCAGTCGGCGTCGAGATCGGTGAAGGGCTTGACGGCGATGGCTTCCTCCAGCGATTTCCCGGACGCCTTGAGTTTCCGTACCCGGTCCCCGGCCGTAAATAGCATGTCGCGATACTTCGCGAGCCCGGCCTTGTTGCTGAGCGGGCCGTGGCCCGGGACGATCTTGGTGTCGCCGTCCGCCAGGTCCAGCAAGCGGCCCGCGCCCGCGATCATGCCATCGATGGTGCCGCCGGTGGAGCCGTCGATGAACGGATACCTGCCGTTGAAAAACACGTCGCCCGTGTGCAGCACGTTGGCCTGCTCGAACCGCACGATGACATCGGTGTCCGTGTGCGCCGGCGGCACGTGCGTCACCGCCAGCCGCTCGCCGTTGGCCTCGAGCTTGTAGCCGTCCTGGAAGACTCGCTGGGGCAGGGCGGCGGCGGGTGACGGCGGGAAGTCGAGCTCGAGCACGGCGAGGTGGTGCGGCTGAGTCATCCGCAGCCTGGTGTTTTCGTGCGCCACCAGCGTGGCACCGAGGGCGCGGAGCGGCGCGTTGTTGTCGGTGTGGTCGAAGTGCCAGTGGGTATCGATTACGAACTTCACCGGCGCACTCCCGAGTGCCTTGAGCGACTCCTGGAGCTTGGTCCACGCCGGCGCCACGAAGGTGTCCACCACGACTAGGCCCTCGGGGCCGCGCAGCACCACCACGTTGCCGCCGGGACCGGAGAGCAGGGTGAGGTTCTCGGCGAGCGGCTGCGACTGTATGGGGATGGCGCCGAGCCGCGCTCGAAACGCCGCCAGGGGATCCTGCTGTTGTGCGGCTCGTCCGGTTGCCGCGCGGGCCAGCTGGCGGGGCATCAGTCCGTCTACCAGGGCCCCGGCGCCCATCGCAGCGATCATCCGCAACCACTCGCGTCGCGTCCTGCTCGTCACCGTCCGGCTCACGCTCCACCTGCTGTCTCGGGTTCCGGTCCAATATGCGCCGGGTGTCGTCGAGGACAAGGCCAAGGCACATGGTACACAGACCTTGACGCACCGAGCGAACACTCCGGAGCTTTGCTGGGTGCGTCGCTTGACACTCACCCTGAGCGTGATCTCCCTCGCTCGTCCACTCCAGGCGCAGGACGGAGCGGCAACGACGGTGCGGGGGCTCGGCACACTCACCTTCCCCGTGTCCACCAGGGTGGCGCCGGCACGACAGGCTTTCGTGCGGGGCGTGCTGCTGCTGCACCTGTTCGAGTACCCCGAAGCGGCCGCGGCCTTTCGCGAGGCGGAGCATTCGGACAGGAGCTTCACCATGGCGTATTGGGGCGAGGCGATGACCGATGACCACCCGGTGTGGAACGAGCAAGACGTGGACGCCGGGCGGGCAGCACTGCTCAAGCTCGGACCAACCCCGGCCGAGCGTGCGGCACGGACTCAGACCGCGCGGGAGCGCGCGTATCTCGCAGCCGTCGAAGTCCTATATGGCGACGGACCGAAGGCGCGCCGGGATACGCTCTACGCCGCAGCCATGGACCGGCTCACGCGTCGCTATCCGTCGGACGACGAAGCCCGTCTCTTCTACGCTCTGTCCCTGCTCGGCTTGAGCCAAGGCGTACGCAACGTGCCCTCCTACCTCCACGCCGCCGCGCTTGCCGAGAGCGTGTTCGCGCGGAACCCGCGCAACCCGGGCGCGTCGCACTATCTCATCCACGCCGTCGATGATCCCGATCATGCGGCGATGGGGCTCGCGGCCGCGCGAGCGCTGGCCCGCTCCTCTCCAGACGCCGAGCACGCCCAGCACATGACGTCGCACATCTTCGTGGCGCTTGGCCGGTGGGATGAGACAGTCGCCGCGAATGAGACCGCGACGAGCGTCGTGAACGAGATGCTGCGCCGCCGGAATCGCGGCCCGTTCTACTGCCGCCATTACAACGTGTGGCTGGACTACGGCTACGTGCAGCAGGGCAGGTTGATCGACGCCGCGCGTCTGCTCGCGCACTGCCGCGATCAACACGGTTCACGTGAGCAGCAGGACTCCGACGACCTCGACCCCGACGCGTATTCGTTCCTCACCATGTGGTCGCACTACCTGATTGCCACCGGTAACTGGTCCGAGAGCGTGGCGCGCTGGACCATCGATCCGGGCTCGAGACTCGGTCCGCGGCTCACCTACTGGTTCACGGAAGGCCTGGGAGCGGCGCGTCGGGGAGACTTTGCTGCCGCACACGCGGCGCTGGACGAGTTCGCGCGGGCACAACGGGAGACAGAGGCTTGGATCGGCACGTCCGAAGAGCAGCCGGAACTGCAACGAGCACGGGTGCTGCGGGTCGAGCTCGAGGGATTGATCGCGGGGGGGGAAGGGAACGCGGACGCGGCACTCGCCCGACTGCGCGAAGCCACCCTCGTTGAAGACAGCATGCCCTACGCCTTCGGGCCCCCGTTCGTGAACCAGCCGTCCCACGAACTGCTCGGCGCCGAACTGCTGCGGCTCCACCGCTTCGGGGATGCGCTCACTCAGTTTCGCTTAGCCCTGAAACGCGCCCCTCGCCGAACGGCTGCGCTGCTGGGTCTGGCACGGGCCGCCGGCGCACTGGGTGACACGACGACGGCCAGACGCACCTACGGGGAGCTCGCCACCATCTGGCGGCACGCCGATCCCGGCCAGCGTGACGTCGTCGAAGCGACGCAGTATCTGCACCGGGGCCCTTGACGGCCGATTGCGGATTGCGGGCCGGGCCCCCAGCCAGCATGCCTTCAGGGTAGCCAACAGAGGAGTTTCGTGGATCCCGTCAGGATTTCCCGCCGGCGGCTCGTCGATCCACGGCATGGGGGGGCCGGAGATTCGCTAGCTCAGACGGTCGCCATGCGCCTCAGGCGGCGGACGAGCAGCCAGATGCCGGTGATCGCCGAGATGCAGCCACCGATCATCAGAGGCAGGACGACGAGGTCCCACCAG